>JAICQA010000372.1 GCA_025929595.1 Xanthobacteraceae bacterium | reverse complement strand
GCGGCGAAGACGGTGAACGCGCTGAATTGTCGATCGAGACTTACAGATCCGCGGCGCTCGCGCGCGGCGGCGTCGATATCCGGATCTAGGAGCGGGCCATGGCGGTCAGCGGCATCGGTGCGAGTTCGGGCCAGGCGGTCAGCAGGCAAACGCTGGCGACGAACTTCGAAGCCTTTCTGACGCTGCTGACGACGCAATTGCAGCACCAGAATCCGCTCGAGCCGCTCGACACCAACCAGTTTACCCAGCAGCTCGTGTCGTTCGCGGGCGTCGAGCAGCAGTTGCGCACCAACGACCAGCTTGAGTCGCTGCTGACGCTCCAGAAAGTCGGCTACAACGTGACCGCGCTCGGCTTCGTCGGCGCGCATGTGACCGTCGACGGCTCGACGACGGAGCTGCGCGACGGACTGGCGGTCTGGTATCTTTCGTCGCCGTCGACCGCGAGCGCGCATATCGAAATTCAGGACAAGGACGGCAACGCCGTCTACACGGAAACGAAGGCGCTCAATACCGGAACGGCACCGTTCCAGTGGAACGGCAAAACCTCGACCGGCACGGTCGCGCCGGCCGGCACGTACAAGATCGTCGTCACCGCGCAGGATCCGTCCGGCAATCCGGTCGCGATCGGCACCAGCTTCTCGGGCGTCGTCGATCAGGTCGATGTGTCCGGCGAAGAGCCGTTGCTCCTCATCGGCTCCACGCTCACGACAATGGACAAGATTCGCTCGGTGCAGCGACTCGTCGAGACGCCGCCGCCGGCCGAGACGCCGGAAGATCCCGAGGGCGAGGAAACCGAGGAGCCGGAGGAAACGGCAACCTAGAAACCGTTCAACTGCGCCAGTTCCCGTTGCGGCCGTTAACCATTGCTTTCGTTTCGGCGCAAGGTTTTGGAAATAGTTACTTAGGGAAATATTCACGCCTCGGCACTAATTTCTCCGCAACTTAGTGTGTCCGAGTGAGCGTGTAAGCATGACTGAACTTCAGCGCCCGAAGGCGAAGTATGTGATCGGGCCGGACGGCAGTCCGTTGACCATTGCCGATCTGCCGCCGCCGAACACGCGCCGCTGGGTGATCCGCCGCAAGGCCGAAGTCGTCGCTGCCGTTCGCGGCGGTTTGCTGTCGCTTGAAGAAGCGTGCCAGCGCTACACACTCACGGTCGAGGAATTCCTCGCCTGGCAGCAGTCGATCGACCGCCACGGCCTGGCCGGCCTGCGCACCACGCGCATTCAGCAATACCGGCAGTAACGCCGTCAGCTACCGTTCAATCTCAAAGCAATAATTCCGGCGACGATCAGCAAGAGCGCGAGCCAGCGCCGCGCGCTGAAGGATTCGCCGAAGAAGATCGTGCCGAGAATGGCCGCGAACAGCACCGAGGTTTCGCGCAGCGCGGCGACGAGGCCGATGGGCGCGAGCGTCATCGCCCATAGCGCGATGGCATAGGACGTGAGCGCGAGCGCGCCCGCGCCGAGACCGAACATCCAGTTCGTCCGCGCCTCGGTGACGAAACGTCGGCCGCGCATCGCGAGCAACAGGACGGCAAGTAGCACGGCCGTCCCGACATTCATCCATGTGACGTAGATCAGTCCGCTGCCGGCGGCGCGCGCGCCGAGGCCATCGACCAGCGTATAGACGACGATCACGCCCGCGTTTGCGAAGGCGGCAAGCGCAGTGGCGCCGGTCAGTCCGCCGCGCAGGATTGCGTCGCCCGACAACGTGAGAATGCCGGCCGCGATCACAACGATCGCGAGCCACTGATTGAGGCCGAGCGCCTCGCCGACGATAAGGAAAGCAAAGAGCGCCGTGAGCGGCGGTGCCGTGCCGCGCGTCAGCGGATAGGCGACTCCGAGATCGGCGGTGCGATAGGCGAGGCCCACGAGCGCGAAATAGCCGACGTGAATGATCGAGGAGGCGGCGATATAGGGCCACGCGGCGGGCGGCGGCGCCGGGAGCCAGGCGATGATCGGGAGCGAAATAACGCCCGCACCGATGGCGACGAGGGTCGCGGCGGCGAACTTGTCCGCCTGCGCCTTGATCAGCGCGTTCCAGCTCGCGTGGATGAGCGCGCCGACAAGAACGGCCGCGAGAACCGTGCCGGTCATTTCACGTCGATCACGGCGGCGTCCGCGGCGTCGCGCAGCTTCGCGGGGTCGGCGGCGAAGACAGCGAGCGGTGTGCCGGCGGCGGCCCAGACGACCTCGTATTGCAGGAGATCGCGGTCGATGAAGGTGGGGAGCCGCGACTTGTGACCGAAGGGCGGAATGCCGCCGACCGCGAAGCCCGTGAGCTCGCGCACCGCATTCGCGTCGGGCCGCTTCAGTGCTTCGCCGAGATGCGCGGCGACGCCCTTTTCATTCACACGGTTGCTGCCCGAAACCAGCAGCAGATAAGGCTTGCCGGTCGCGGCGCCCGTGAAGACCAGCGATTTCACGATTTGCCCGACACGGACGCCGCAGGCAGCCGCCGCTTCTTCCGCCGTGCGGGTCGACTGCGACATCTCGCGCACGGAAATGACGAGGCCAAGTTGTTCCGCAGCGGCCTGAACCTTGAGGGCGCCTGGCGGCAGGGATTGCATGGGTGGCCGGAATTGCGTGGCGGGGCGGGGAAAGCCGGTTTATATTTTGTTCACCATGAGCGATAGCACAGGCAAGCCCGAAACCGGAAAGCCCCTGCGGAATGCCATGCGCTCGGCGCGCATCGAGGCAGCCGAACG
>JAICQA010000132.1 GCA_025929595.1 Xanthobacteraceae bacterium | reverse complement strand
GCGCTCGGCTTTGGCGGCATCTATGTGAAAGACGACGTGGGCGGCTCGGCGCTGACGCGGCTCGACGCCACTCTGATCTTCGAGGAGCTCGCCCAGGGCTGCACCTCCACGGCGGCCTATATCTCGATCCACAACATGGCGGCGTCGATGATCGACGCCTATGGCGGCGAGGCGCAGCGGCATCGCTTCCTGCCGAAGCTCTGCACGATGGAGCAGTTCGCAAGCTACTGCCTCACCGAGCCGGACGCGGGTTCGGACGCGGCCAGCCTCAAGACGAAAGCGGTGCGCGACGGCGCGCACTATGTGCTCGACGGCTCCAAGGCCTTCATCTCGGGCGGCGGGGTTTCCGACATCTATGTCTGCATGGTGCGCACGGGCGCGGCGGGGCCGAAGGGCATCTCCTGCATCGTCGTCGAGAAGGGCACAGCCGGCCTCTCCTACGGTGCGCAGGAGCAGAAGCTCGGCTGGAAATCGCAGCCGACCGCGACGGTCAATTTCGAGGGCTGCCGTGTGCCGGCGGAGAACCTGATCGGCAACGAGGGCGACGGCTTCAAGATCGCGATGGCCGGGCTCGACGGCGGCCGCCTCAACATCGGTGCGTGCTCGATCGGCGGCGCGCAATTCTGTCTCGATCGCGCCATCGACTACATGCGCGAGCGCAAGCAGTTCGGCTCGCGGCTCGCGGATTTTCAGGCGCTGCGATTCAACGTCGCCGACTATGCGACCGAGCTTGAAGCGGCCCGGTTGCTGCTTTGGCGCGCGGCGGTGGCGGTCGGCGGGAAGGAGCCGGGTGCGACAAAGCTCGCGGCGATGGCGAAGCGGCTCGCCACTGACACGGGTTTCGATGTCGTCAACGGCGCACTTCAGTTGCACGGCGGCTACGGCTATCTGCGCGATCATCCCATCGAGCGCGTGCTGCGCGACGTGCGCGTGCATCAGATCCTCGAGGGGACAAACGAGATCATGCGCGTGATCGTCAGCCGCGACATGCTGGGGAATTGAGCGTGGCGGAAGCAGAAGTCCTGTTCGAAGAGCGCGGTGCCGCGGGCATCATCACGCTCAACCGGCCGCAGGCGCTGAATGCGTTCGGCGTCGCGACCGTTCGCGCCATGCGTCCGCAACTGAAGGAGTGGGCGGACGATCCCTCCATCACGCGCGTCATTATCCGCGCGGCGGGCGAGCGTGCCTTCGCGGCGGGCGGTGACGTGCGCTCGCTCTACGACCTGCATCAGGCCGGCCGTACGGAAGAGGCGATCGACTTCTGGCGCGAAGAGTATCTGCTCAACGCGGAGATCAAACGCTACCCCAAGCCGTATGTCGCCCTGATCGAGGGCATCTGCATGGGTGGCGGCGTCGGTCTGTCGCTGCACGGCAAGTATCGCGTGGCGGGCGACAAATATCTCTTCGCGATGCCGGAGGTCTCGATCGGCTTTTTCCCGGATGTCGGCGCGACCTACGCGCTGCCACGTCTGCCGGGGCGCATGGGCATGTTTCTCGCGCTCACCGGCGCGCGGGTGGGGCCGGGCGAGGGCGTGGCGCTTGGGCTCGCAACGCATCGCGTGCCGTCGGCGCAATTTCCAAGTCTTCTGGAGGCGCTCAGTCTCGAGAAGGATGTCGCCAGGACGCTCGCCGCATTCAGTGTCGATCCCGAACGCAGCAAGCTCGCAGCGCGCGCGGGAGTGATCGACCGGACGTTCGCCGGCATCACGGTCGAGCGCGTGCTGCGGCATCTCGACGACGAGGCGGCCGGGCAGGGTGATGATGCGGCATTCGCCCGCGCGCAGGCCGAGACCATCCGTGCCAAGTGTCCGACAAGCCTCAAGATCGCCCATGAACAAATGCGCATGGGTTCGACGCTCGATTTCGCGGGCGCGATGCGCACCGAATTCCGGATCGTCAACCGCGTGGCGCGCGGGCACGATTTCTACGAAGGTGTAAGGGCGGTGCTGGTCGACAAGGACAATCAGCCGCGCTGGAATCCGCCGACGCTGGCCGAGGTCAGCGCGGCGCAGGTAGGGGCGCATTTCGCGCCGTTGCCGACGGGGGAGTTGCCGCTGACATGACTTTGCTCGATCCCCCCGACGCCGGCGCGCCGATCGATGCGATCGGTCCGCACACGGTCGAAGTCGGACCGTGGCGCAAGCGGCTGATCCTATTCCAACGCTGCGCGGGCGGCTTCATGATCTTCAAAGGCCTGACCTATTGGTCGGGGCTGATCGGCATGGGTGACGGCGCGGGTGTTGCGTTCAAGAACGAGGCGCTCGACGCACAGGCGGCAACGGTCTTCTTCGCGGTCATCGATCTCGTGGCGGGTGTGGCGCTGTGGCTCGGATCGACCTGGGGCGCGATGATGTGGCTCATTGCTGCCGTGCTGCAGTTGTTCGCGGACGTGGTGGTGCTCGCACCGTCGGGCTTTCTCGTTCTGCTGACGATCGTCGAGACGCTGCTGGTGGCGACTTACGTCGTCCTACGCTTCATGGTGCACGCGGAATCGGATCGCAGACGGTAGAGGCCAACAAGGAAAAAGGGAGGCGCGTCATGGCTCGCATCGGATTCATCGGACTCGGCAATATGGGTCTGCCCATGGCTCTCAACCTGGTCAAAGCCGGACACGAAGTCTCGGGCTTCGATCTCTTCCCGCAAGGCATGGACAGACTGAAGGAGGGCGGCGGCAAGACCGGCAAGGACATCAACGCCGTGGTCGCCGAGTCCGACGTCGTCATCACCATGCTGCCGGCCGGCAAGGACGTGCGGCAAGTCTATCTCGGGTCGAACGGCATCATCGCGCAAGCGAAGGCCGGCACGCTGTTCATCGATTCATCGACAATCGATGTCGACAGCGCGCGCGTGGTGGCGTCGGAAGCGGTCGCAGGCGGAATGCTGATGCTCGATGCGCCGGTGTCGGGCGGCGTCGGCGGCGCGCAAGCAGGCACGCTGACCTTCATGGTCGGCGGCGCGGACGCGGCTTTTCAGCAGGCCGAGCCGTTGCTCAGCAAGATGGGCAAGACGATCGTGCACGCCGGCGGTGCCGGCGCCGGTCAGGCGGCGAAAATCTGCAACAACATGATCCTCGGCATTTCGATGATCGCGGTGAGCGAAGCCTTCGTGCTCGCGGAGAAGCTCGGACTGGACAAGCAAAAGCTCTTCGACATCTCGTCGAAGTCGTCCGGACAATGCTGGTCGCTCACGACTTATTGCCCGGTGCCCGGGCCGGTGCCGACTTCGCCCGCGAATCGCGACTATCAGGCCGGCTTCACGGCGGCGATGATGCTGAAGGATCTGCGGCTCGCGCAGGACGCGGCCCGCGCAAGCGGCGCGACGACGCCCTTGGGGGCGGATGCGGCCAGCATCTACGGTCTCTATGTGGGACAGGGGGAGGGGGCGAAAGACTTCTCTGGTGTGATCAAATTCCTGCGCGGCGCTTGAGACCGTTCCAAATCGAACCGCTGCGTTCAGGAGTCGTCAATCCTGTTCGGTGAGGAAACATTTATCCTGCAATTTAAGCCTTCCTTTGCGCGCCTTCTGTACAAGAGTGCCTCAAGAGCGGGGGAAAAACACTCGCCGGTCGATTGCACAGTGAGGGCGTGAGATGAAAAACGTAGCGCGCGCGGTCGAGGCCGCGGCACCGAAGGAGGGTCCGCAGGAACTTGCGACGCCCTATCTTGAGGCCTTGACCCTCGTCGAGCGCCTGCATCGGCGACTTCTCGATGTCATCAAGGACGAGTTCGACCGGCGCGGCCGTTCGGACATCAACAGCGTTCAGGCGCTGTTGCTTTTCAACATCGGCGACTCCGAACTGACCGCGGGCGAGCTTCGTACGCGCGGCTACTATCTCGGATCGAACGTCTCGTACAATCTGAAGAAGCTCGTCGAGATGGGCTACCTGCATCACCAGCGTTCGCGGCTCGATCGCCGCTCGGTGCGCATCAGCCTGACCGACAAGGGCCGCGAAGTGCATGAGATCGTGCAGCAGCTTTATGACAAGCATGTGCGCACGCTGGAGCAAGTCGGTGGAATCAACACGGCCGACCTTCAGGTGCTCAACAAGGCACTGCAGCGTCTCGAACGCTTCTGGACCGACCAGATTCTCTACCGGCTCTGATTGCCGCTAAACGAACGCAAAAAGCCCCGACGCCGCTGCGCCGGGGCTTTTTCCTTTCGGTCCGCTTCACGTCTGCGCGAAGCGGTCGGGAACTGTCACAGTCTCGCCGCGTTGTTCGCCGACCCAGCCAATGCTAGCGCTTGGGACGGCAAGAGCGGGGGCGGATGTCTCGGAATAGCCAGAAGACCGGCCTGACACGGCGTGAAGCAGTAACGGGCCTCGCGGCGGTAGGTCTGTCTGCGGTACTGCCGGGCACGGCTTTCTCGCAGCAAGGCCAGCAACCGCAGTCGCCACTTTCGCTCCTCGGCTCCTCGGGCGAATGGGGTCACGGCTTCGATTCCGCCTCACGCACCATCGCGATGCCGAGCACGCGATTTGCGACACTGACTTCCAGCACCGTGCAATCGCTCGAACGCGCGATCGGCGAATATTCGCAGATCGTTCAACGTGGGGGTTGGCGTTCGGTGCCCGAGTCCGAGCGGCTGCGCGTGGGGGTGCAGCACGCGAATGTCATGCCGCTGCGCGAGCGGCTGATGGCAACCGGCGATCTCGACCGCAGTGCCGGCATGTCCGAGGTCTTCGATTCCTACGTCGAGGCGGCGGTGCGCCGCTTTCAAGCGCGCAACGGCATCACGGCCGACGGCGTGTTGCGCGAAAGCACGGCGTCGGCGATGAACGTGCCGGCGGAGGTTCGGCTGCGACAGCTTGAGACGAATATCGTGCGCGTACGCGCGATGAATGAGAAACTCGCGGACCGCTACGCGGTCGTGAACATTCCGGCCGCGCATCTCGAATGTGTCGAAGGCGGCGCGGTCGCCTCGCGTCATACAACGATTGTCGGCAAGCCCGACCGGCCGTCGCCGGTCCTGCAGGCGCGCATCGTCGAGGTGAATTTCCATCCGTTCTGGACGGTGCCGGTCAGCATCATCCGCCGCGACCTCATCCCGAAGATGCAGGAAGAGCCGGATTACCTGACCAAGAACAAAATCCGCATCTACGACAAGCGCGGCCGCGAGTTGCAGCCCGAGCAGGTCAACTGGCAGAGCGATGAAGCGATCGACTACATGTTCCGGCAGGATCCGGGTGAGCTGAATTCCATGGGCACGATCCGCGTGAACATGCCGAACCCGGACGCCGTCTACATGCACGACACACCGTCGAAGAACCTGTTCGGCGAGGACCAGCGTTTCCATTCGTCGGGCTGCGTGCGGGTGCAGAACATCCGCGACTTCGTCGTGTGGCTGTTGAAGGACACGCCCGGCATGTCGCGCGCCGCCGTCGACGGCTATATCAAGAGCGGCGAGCGGCACGACGCGAAGCTGAGCCGGCCCGTGCCGGTCTATTGGGTGTACGTCACTGCCTGGGCGAACCCCGACGGCGTGGTGCAATTCCGCGACGACGTCTACGGCCACGACGGGCTGGGCATCCGTCCGGTCGCCGTGACGCCGACGTGACCGTTCGGACGGCATCTGCCTAAAACTGCCGATTGCATGGGGCGCCCGCTGCGCCCATGCTTTCGCACACATCGATTCGCGGGCACTCCATGAGCAATCACGCGGGTCAGGGCGAAGTGATCATCGAAATGCGGCCCGTGGGCAGCGTCGTCCGGGTCGCCGCGGTCGATGTTGCAACCGGCACCGAGGTCGTCGTTTTCGGCCCCGCGAGCGCGCCCCAGCGTTCGCTCGAGGAACTCGCTGTCAACAAGCTGAAGCGCCGCCTGTCCACGGATAGGGGCAAATAGACCCGCGACACGCTTCATTTTGGGGGCCTCTTGTGTTATCCGGCGGGCGGGCTACCGTCCGGGCAGGGTCGCGGGCGGGGCTAATCATCGTTTCCAATCCAGGGGACCTAGGGAATGCCCGTGACCGATGTCACGCAGGATCGTGCTGCCGTTGATGGGTTCTTTTCGGAGTCGCTCGAAGAGCGCGACGCCGAGCTTTTTCTGGCCATCGAAGGCGAACTCGGCCGGCAACGGCATGAAATCGAGCTGAT
This sequence comes from Xanthobacteraceae bacterium, assembly GCA_025929595.1. Taxonomy (GTDB): domain Bacteria; phylum Pseudomonadota; class Alphaproteobacteria; order Rhizobiales; family Xanthobacteraceae; genus JAUSIF01. Next base: position 1,280 of record JAICQA010000132.1, on the reverse strand, counting down.
TGCGTCGGAGAACATCGTGAGCCGCGCCGTACTCGAGGCGCAGGGCTCCGTGCTCACCAACAAATATGCCGAAGGCTACCCGGGCCGCCGCTACTACGGCGGCTGCCAATGGGTGGACGTGGCCGAGAACCTCGCCATCGAGCGCGCGAAGAAGCTGTTCAACTGCGGTTTCGCGAATGTGCAGCCGAATTCCGGCAGCCAGGCGAACCAGGCCGCCTTCATGGCGCTGATGAATCCCGGCGACACGTTCCTCGGGCTCAATCTCGCGGCGGGCGGTCACCTCACGCACGGCGCGCCGTTCAACATGTCGGGCAAATGGTTCAACGCCGTGGCCTATGGCGTGCGCGAGGACGACCAGCGCATCGATTACGATGCGCTAGAGAAGCTGGCGCATCAGCAAAAGCCGAAAATGATCGTTGCGGGCGGCTCGGCCTACCCGCGCATGCTCGACTTCGCGCGCTTCCGGAAGATCGCCGACGCGGTCGGCGCGTTCCTGATGGTGGACATGGCGCATTTCGCCGGCTTGGTGGCGGGTGGCGCGCATCCGTCGCCGCTCGAGCACGCGCATGTCGTCACTTCGACCACGCACAAGACGCTGCGCGGGCCGCGCGGCGGCCTGATCCTCACGAACGACGAGGAGATCGCCAAGAAGGTCAATTCGGCCGTGTTTCCCGGCCTGCAGGGCGGGCCGCTGATGCACGTCATCGCGGCCAAGGCGGTTGCGTTCGGCGAGGCGCTGCGTCCCGACTTCAAGAGCTATGCGCGCAATGTCGTCGCAAACGCCAAGGCGCTGGCGGAAAACCTGCGCGGGCACGGTTTCGCCATCGTCTCCGGCGGCACCGACACGCATCTGATGCTGGTCGATCTGCGGCCGAAGCGGCTGACCGGCAAGGTGTCCGAAGTGGCGCTCGGGCGCGCGCATATCACGTGCAACAAGAACGGCATCCCGTTCGATCCGGAGAAGCCGACGGTGACGTCGGGCATCCGGCTCGGGACGCCCGCCTGCACCACGCGCGGCTTCGGCGTGAAGGAATTCCAGCAGGTCGGCGACTACATCGCCGAGGTGCTGGGCGTGCTCTCGCAGAAGGGCGCGGACGAAGACGCGCTGGTCGAGGGAGCTGTGCGCCAGAAGGTTTCCGCCCTGCTCGATCGCTTCCCGATCTATCAATGACGGTTCGTTTCGGGGGATAGTCCATGCGTTGCCCCTACTGCGGAAGTCTCGACACGCAAGTGAAGGACTCGCGGCCGACGGAAGACTCGGCCGTGATCCGCCGCCGCCG
>JAICQA010000230.1 GCA_025929595.1 Xanthobacteraceae bacterium | reverse complement strand
TCGGCAAGGTGGTGCGCATCGCGGCGGATGGCTCAGTGCCGAAAGACAATCCGTTCGTCGGCAAGGACAACGTGCGGCCGGAAATCTGGTCTTACGGCCATCGCAATCCGCAGGGCGCCGCGATCAATCCGGCGAGCGGCAAGCTCTGGGTGAACGAGCACGGCGCGCGCGGCGGCGACGAAATCAACATTCCGCAGGCCGGCAAGAATTATGGCTGGCCGGTGATCTCCTTCGGGCGGCACTATTCGGGCGCGAAGATCGGCGAAGGCACGCGGAAGGAAGGCATGGAGCAACCGATTTATCACTGGGACCCGTCGATCGCGCCGTCGGGGATGATGTTCTACACCGGCGACGCCTTTCCCGTCTGGAAGGGCAATGCGTTTGTCGGCGCGCTGGTGCTGCGGCACCTGCAACGGCTCGAGCTCGACGGCGAGAAGGTCGTGAAGGAAGAACGGTTGCTCACCGCACTCAAGGAGCGCGTGCGCGACGTGCGCCAGGCGCCGGACGGCTCGATCTGGGTCGTCACCGACTCGCGCGACGCGCGGATATTGCGGCTGACTCCCGCGCAGTAGCTCCGATCATGGATACCTTCCCCGGCCGAGCCAGTGCGAGCGCCCGGGTCCAGAGCCGCATGTCCTGAGCTCGTCGCTCTGGAGTCCGGCTCTCGCCTCGCTCTGCTCGGCTCGGCCGCGACACGCGCAAGCAGCGTCCGCATTGTCGCGGCACGAGCCGGCTGATATCCCTGCTGGCGAGGGCCCGTAGCTCAATGGTTAGAGCCGACCGCTCATAACGGTCTGGTTCCTGGTTCGAGTCCAGGCGGGCCCACCAATCTTTTCAACGTCTTCTGCCGGTACTGGCGAGTTCGCACGCGCTACCCGCCGCACTACGGCACCGATTACTTCTTCTTCTCGGTCCGAGAAGGTAGTTCGACAGATTCACGCTGGTCAGTCACGGGAAAGGGGATCACGTCATCGTCAAGGCGCGTTACGTTTCGGCAAGTTCCGAAAATATGAAAAGTCTCTTTAGCGCCTAGCCTTCACATAAGCCGGCGCGTCAGGATCGTTCTCCGGTATAATGTAGCCAGCTTCCTCAAGGCTCGGCGCACCGCAATATCCCCAGACGGTTACGAGCGTCTCGCTATCCGAGCCGTTCTCCAGACCATGATAGATGTCGCGCGGAACGAAGCATACGTCTCCGGGGCGGAGATAAAACGACTCGTCGCCGACATGCTTGATGCCAACGCCTTGGATGCAGAGCTCCCATTCCTCGGCGTTAGGGTGGCGGTGCCACGCATGCTGCGCCTTCACGGCCGGAGGCATTGTCGTGCGGCCGACGACCGTCATGGTCGAGCCCACGCTCTTGTCGGTGATCAGCCACCGCACGTCCATCTTGTGCCAGCCTTCTTCTTCTTTCAGCGTTGCGTCGGCGCTGCGGTCGTTTGGCTTGACCTTAAAGCGGCTTTCCTCCCTGACGGACATTTGTTCATTCCCTGTTTCTTGATTGCGGGTCACCGGTTGACGTGCTTGCCGACATCCCAGCCGCGGGAGCTGAGATGCTCCTTCCCGTACTCGATTGGAATTTCCTCTAGCGGCGTCGCCATGGTGTCGTTCCAGCGGTTGAAGAAGCCAAAAATGGAGATCGCCGCAACGATCTCCACGATCTGGGCTTCGCTCCAGTATTTTTTCATCTCCTCGAACATCTCGTCGGTGACCGCGTTCGGCACGCAGCCCGCAGCGACAGCAACGTCCAGTGCGGCCCGCTCAGCACGGCTGTAGAGCCGGCTGATCTGGTAGTCCCAGACTGCGTCGAACTTATCCGCGCTGACGCCGAGCTTGAAGGATCCGCCAACCTGATGCGCCATGCAGTACCGACAGCCTGCCGAGCGGCTGCAGACAAAGGCGAGGAGGCGTTTGAAGCCAGGATCGACTTGGCCCTCGGGATCGAAGATTTCCGAGTGGAGCGCCGTCAGCGCGAGTGCGAGTTTCGGTTTGCGCTGCATGATAAGCAGGCTGTTCGGGATATAGCTCCCGCGCTTCGCGTAATCCTCGAACATCGCCATTAACTCGGGAACGTGACCGGGCAGGAGCGGTGCAAGACGGGGGTTCGGCAAAGTGTTTTGGCTCAACTGAGCAACTCCAATCTGAGCTGAGTTCTCTTCCATTTCATGTGCGCATTTTAATGACTGATAATACAGCGCCACGCCTTGTCGACCAGCAAGCGCGCGTTGCATAGTCCGCGCGAGCGGCAAGCATGTCGCTCATGCATAAGATTGAACAGGGACGAAAGCTGTGCAGGTTGGTTTTATCGGCGTGGGCCGCATGGGCCGGGTGATGGTCCAAAGTCTTCTCAATGCGGGTCATCAAGTGCGTGCATGGGATGTGACGCCCGAGGCCGTCGATGCGGTTGTTGCACACGGCGCGGAGAAGGCAGCAAATGCGAACGAAGCCTCTTGGGGCGATGCCGTCATCTCTATGCTGCCGAATGACGAAGCCATGCGCGGCGTGTTTCTTTCGTCGAAGTTCCTGCAGGCAGAGAGCAAGCCGCCTGTTCACATCAACATGGCGACGGCGTCCGTCCAGTGCGCGAACGAACTCGCGGAAGCGCATATAGAGGCAGGTATGCAGTACATCGCGGCGCCGGTATTCGGGCGTCCGGAAATGGCGGCGGAGCGCAACCTCAATATCATGGCGGCGGGAGACTCCGCGACGATCGAACTCGTTCAGCCCTTGTTCGACGCAATAGGCAAGAAGACGTGGCGGGTCGGGCCAACGCCGAGCCAAGCGAACGTCGTGAAGCTCGCAGGTAACCTGATGGTCGCCGCGATGATCGAGGCGATGGCGGAGACTGCTGCGCTCGGCAAGGGCTACGACATCGACCCCGCGACCTCGCTCGAGATCATCGTGAAGTCGCTGTTCGACGTACCGATCTATCGCATCTATGCCGGGCTCGTGGCGAATGGCCCCTACGAGCCGCCCGGGTTCGACCTCAAGCTCGCGCTCAAGGACGCAAGGCTCATGCTCGCGGCGGGGGAGACCGTGAATGTTCCGCTCCCCTTCATGAGCGTGATCCGCGACAACTATCTCGACGCGCTCGCGCATGGTGACGGAGCCAAGGACTGGTCGGTGTTCTCCCGCGTCGCGATGCGCCGCGCGGAGCTTGAGTAGCGCCGCTACTTGAGTTTTCCTGCCGCGACGAGCTTGTCCTTGACGTAGTCCCAGTCGCGGTTGAAGCGGTACGAATGCCGCGATGGCGGCTGCGGCGCCTGCGTTTCGAGCCAGCGCACGGTGGTGTTCGAGCGATTGTAGAAGGCGTGGACGCAGCCGACGCCGGTCCAGAACACGTCGCCCGGTTTGAGGATGTAGATTTTGTCGTCGGCAACGGCTTCGACTTCGCCATCGAGGAGATAGTAGGCCTCCTCCAACGGATGGTCGTGCAGATGCGCGGCGCCGCCCCTTTGGTATTCGACCATGAACATGGTGTGGCACTGCGCGTCGAGGCGTTGGTCAACGAGCATCTTCACGGCGATGCCGCTATAGACGAGGAGGGCGGTCGCCATGCTCGCGGACACGGTGGGCGCGTCGATGCGGGCGCCGACCGTGAGGCTGTTCACGTCGATGTCGCGGTCGGTCATGCGAAAGAAGTGGCGCGAGCGCGGGTCGCGGATGTCGGTCTCGCCGCCCGCTGCGGCATCCGGTGGCCCGAGAAAGAAAGTGTCGTCGGGCAGCCCGGTGGGACGTGGCTGCGGCGCCATCATGTCGAGCCAGCGCGCCTCGCCGGACTTCGGGCCGATCCAGGCATGCGGGACGCCGACGGGCACGAGGCCGCAGGTGCCCGGCGACAGCGGATAGGCCTGGCCGTTCAGGATTAGCGTCGGCTCGCCTTCTAGGATGTAGAAGCTTTCCTCGAACGAGTGGAAATGCGTGTCGATGCGCCCGCCCGCGCCTAGCGCGCACAGGCCGAAGTCCATGTGCACCGAGCCGACGGAACGGTCGACCATCGAGCAGCGCGAATAATTCGCGCTGTTCTTCACATAGTCAGGCACGAGTTTAATGTCTGCGGCGCGCCGCATGTGATGCATGGCGGGCTCTCCTTAGTCCCGGATGCGCGGTCCCGCGCCAAATTTCATCGTTCAGTGCCGTTGAACGCTATTGGCCGTGCTGTACAGTGTCAAGGCACAGTCAAGGATGACGGACGCTGACATGGCGCTCACTCGCGCGCGAGAGGACAAGAGGATACGCCACCCGCCTTCTGCGCGCGCAACTCGCCGCAACGCCGAACGCGAACCGAAGAGCGTCATGAGGCTCGGGGCCAAGCTGAAGGCGGCGCGCGAGCGCAACGGGGTCAGCGTGCGCGGACTCGCGCGCAGCGTCGATGTGTCGCCGAGCCTGATCTCGCAGATCGAGAACGGCCTCGTGATGCCATCGGTGGGAACGCTCCACGCGATGGTGAGCGAGCTCGGTATCGGCCTCGACGAACTTTTTCCCGGAAAGCCAAAGCCGCCCGCCAACGCTCATCAGACACCGTTGATGTCCGATCGGCCCGACCCCGTGCGCCGTCGCAGCAACCGCGAGGTTATCCGGCTTGCCGACGGCGTGCGGTGGGAACTGCTGACACCGACGCCAGACCCCGAACTGGAATTTCTCTATGTCGCGTATGAAGCGGGCGCGGAGTCCTGCGAGGAGGACATGCTCGTACGTCACGGCGGCATGGAGTACGCCTATCTTCTCAGCGGTCGCCTCGGCGTGCGCATCGGCTTCAACCAGTACGAGTTGGGAGCGGGGGATTCGATCTCG
>JAICQA010000210.1 GCA_025929595.1 Xanthobacteraceae bacterium | reverse complement strand
TCTCTTACGGCGCGCAGTATGGCGGCTCGACGACCTCGATTCTGGTGAACATCCCCGGCGAAGCGGCGTCGTTTGTGTCCTGCATCGACGGCCACCAGATGGCGCGGCAGGGGCGCGCCGGACCGGCGCTCGCCGTCGCCGCGCTCGGCTCGTTCTTCGCCGGCTGCGTCGGCACCGTCTTCATCGCGGCTTTCGGCCCGCTGCTCGCCTCCTTCGCACAGCAGTTCAATTCGCCCGATTATTTCTCGCTCATGGTGCTCGGGCTCACCACAGCGGTGGTGCTGGCGCATGGCTCGGTGATCAAAGCCGTCGCCATGGTGCTGGTGGGTTTGCTGTTCGGCCTCGTCGGCACGGATATCAACTCGGGTGTCCTGCGCTACACCTTCGGCCTCACCGCGATCTGGGAGGGCATCAGCTTCCTGCCGCTCGTGATCGGTATGTTCGGTGTGGTCGAGATCATCCGAAATCTCGAAGGGCACGAGCTGCCGCGCGCGCCGATCGCGACGCGTTTCCGCGACGTGTGGCCGAGCAAGCAGGACTTTCGCGACTCGTGGCGGCCGGTGCTGCGCGGCACCGGACTTGGCTCGATCCTCGGCATTCTGCCCGGCGGCGGCGCGGTGCTGGCGGCGTTTGCGGCCTATACGGTCGAGAAGAAGGTTGCGAAGGATCCGTCGCGCTTCGGCAAGGGGGCGATCGAGGGCGTCGCGGGCCCGGAGGCAGCGAACAATGCCGGTGCGCAGACCTCCTTCATTCCGCTGCTGACCCTTGGCCTGCCGTCGAACGCGGTCATGGCGCTGATGATGGGCGCGATGATCATTCAGGGCATCGAGCCGGGTGCTGCCGTGATGACCAAGGAGCCGACGCTTTTTTGGGGCATGGTCGCCAGCATGTGGATCGGCAACCTGATGCTGCTCGTGCTCAATCTGCCGCTGATCGGTGTGTGGGTGAAGCTCTTGTCCGTACCCTATCGGCTGCTTTACCCCGCGATCCTGATGTTCTGCATCATCGGCGTTTACAGCATCAACACGAATGTCGAGCAGCTCGTCATCATGGCGGTGTTCGCGGCCTTCGGATATCTCCTCTACAAGCTCGGCTGCGAACCCGCACCGCTAGTGCTCGGCTTTATTCTCGGCCCGCTGATGGAAGAGAACCTGCGCCGCTCCCTCGTGCTGTCGCGCGGCGATCCGATGGTGTTCCTCGAGCGCCCGATCTCGGCGGCGCTGCTGCTCATGGCGGTGTGCGTGGTGGCGCTGATCGTCTTGCCGCAATTCCGAAAAACCCGCGAAGAAGCCTTTCAGGAATAAAGGCGGCGAAGGCTGCCTTGCGGCATTCAGCCGGGGGCTTCGGCCTTCTCGGCCTTCGACGAAGGCGAACGCGCAACATCCGATGATTCTGCAGTCCCGGGGGCGATCACGTCCCACGCACGGATCACTGCGTTGCAATGCGCGCAGACGTAGCGCGGATCGAGGACCTGCCCGCAATCGTGCAGCATGATTTGCGGCGGGCCTTTGGCGCCGGCCAGCCAGCGATTGCCCCAGGCGACCAGGCTCGACAGCATTGGATAAAAGTCTTCGCCGCGCGGCGTCACGCGATACTCAATACGCCGTCCCTGCGGGTCCGCTTCGAGGATTTCGAGCGCGACCAGCTTTTTCAGGCGCGAGGCAAGGATGTTCGATGAGATTTTCAGTTCTTCCTTGATCGAAAAGAAATTGCGCGTTCCCTCATAAATCGCGTGGAGAACGAGGTTGCTCCAGCGGTCGCCGATGATCGATGCCGCCGGGTAGCTGGCCGCCTCGCGAGCGAAGGGACGCGCGAATGCAATGTCATTCTGCCGCGACAGGCGGGCCGGCGGACGGGGGTCGAAGCCGCTGCCGTCGCCTTCAATTGTCGTGACATCCTCCCGGCGCACGTCGCGGGCGCACGAGCGGCATGCATAGCGCGGAATGAGGGGACGGCCGCAGAGCCGATGCACAAGATGGCCAGGCAGAAATTTCGAATCGGAATCCCAGCGCCGGTGCCATACCCAGACCGCGAGGATGAAGTCGTAAAGGTCGAGGCCCTTCGGCGTCAGCCGGTACTCGTGCAGGAGCGCGCGATGGCGCACGGGCTTGCGGTACAGAATCTGATTGTCGGCGAGCGAGGCGAGGCGGAGCATCAGCGTCTGGCGCGGGATATGCAGCCGCTCGTGCAGTTCCTGAAAGCGATGCACCTGAAGAAACGCCTCCTTCAGGATCAGGACGGTCCACACGTCGCCGACGACGTTGACCGCCCGCATCAACGAGCTGGCGGGAATAAGGTCGTCCGCCTTGCCGCTTTTGCGCGGCGGCTTGCGCCCGGAATCACTTTTACGCGGTTTTGACGACACCGGCTTCTCTCAGGGCTTGCGCGGTTTGCGGGTCGAGTCCGAGCTCGTCGAGGATTTCCAGACTGTGCTCGCCGAGTGCGGGCGCGCCGCGTTCGATAGCACCGGGCGAAGCGGAAAGCACGACCGGCGGCGCGGCGAGCAGGACGGCCGGGCCGTTGCCGGATGCGACACGGCTCCAGAATTCGCCGGCCTGAAGGTCGGGATGGCGCAGCGTCTCGCGCGGAGCGAGCACCGGCGCGGCGGGGAGGCCGGCGGCGCGCAAAATCGCGATACATTCCTCGGTGGAGCGGTTCGCGCACCAGGCCGCGACGGCTTCGCTGAGAATCGCGCCGTGGGTGCCGCGCTCCTCGTCGGAGGTAAAGCGCGGATCGTCGATCCATTCGGGCCGCTGGAGAAGGCGAGCGCAGCGCCGGAACATGCTGTCGCCAACAACCTGCAACAGGACATGGCCGTCGAGCGTCCGGAACACGTCGGCGGGGCCGGCGAGGTGCGCGCGGTTGCCGATTCCGGCACGTCCGACTTGCAGCACGTCTTCCTCGATGAGATTGGCCGCCATGGTCAGGAGCGCGCTGCGCAGCAGCGAAGTTTCAACATGCTGGCCGCGGCCGGTCTGCTCGCGCTCGCGCAGCGCCAGCATCACGCCGAAGGCGGAGAGCGTCGCGGTCTGATGGTCGACATAATGAGCGTAGGCCTTGCGCGGTTCGCCATCCTTGCCCGTCATGTGCAGGGCGCCGGACATGGCCTGTCCGATGCCGTCGAAGCCCGGCGCATTGCCGAGCGGGCCGCCGCCGAAAGCGGTGCATGTCGCCAGAATGAGGCGCGGATTGAGCGTCGCGACGCGCTCCCAGGACAGCCCCATTGCGTCGCGGGTCGCTTCCGGCGCGTTCACGACAATCACGTCGGCATGACGGATCAGCCGGTCCACGATATCGCGCGCGCGATCGTCGAACGGGTCGAGCGCGAGCGCACGCTTGTTGCGATTGAGCTGGAGATAGACGGCGCCGCCGGGCGCGTCGGCGCCTATGGGCTGCACGTGGCGGTCGGCGCCGCCGTCGGGGCGTTCGACGCGGATCACATCGGCGCCGAAGTCGGCCAGCAGCGCGGCGGCGAGCGGGCCGGCGACGAACTGGCCGAAATCGACAACGCGAATGCCGGTCAACGGCCGCCGCCCCGGCGGCGCGCCGCCGGGGGAGTCGTTCGTGTTTGCGCTCATGCCGGCCGCAGCTTAGCGGTAGATCTGTTCGCCCGGCACCCAGGTGGTGTGGAAGCCGGCCGTGATCCGGTGCGGAATTTTCACGCGCGCGATCGGGCCGCGGCTGATGTCACCGGCGTGGAAGACGAGGCAGGCCGAGCTCCAGTCGTTCGTGTCGGTCGTGAAGGTGACGACGTAGGCCTTTTCCTCGGGGCTTTCCTTCGTCGCGCCGCGCACCGGCGCAACCGGCGCTTCATTGCCGTAAACGCCCTTGCCGTAGTCCCAGCGCTGCATGGTGCCGGAGTCCATGTCGTAGCGGATCAGGCCATCGAAGGTCTGGCACTGGCCTTCCGTGTGGCCGGCGACCGGCAGCGGAATGACCTGATTGAAGGCGATGCGCGTCTTGTGGCCGAGATAGTTGCCGTTGATGGTCGGAAACTCGGCATTGAGCTCGTCCATCATGCCTTCGCGGACTTCGCCGGTCTTCATGTTGAAGGACCAGCGATAGAGCACGTGCATGCGGCGGCGCTGCGCCATCATGGAGGAGAGGGGGCCGTCCTTGGAGTCGCGCACATAGGCCGGATCGGCCTGGCGGCAGCCGACCTGATGCACCCAGTCGCCTTCCTCCCAGCAGTTCACGAGATGCAGGATGTAGCAGGGCTCGGCTTCGAACCAGCGCACCTCGTGGCTCTCGCCGCGGCGCGGGATCACGCCGAAACGCGCCGGCATGTCGCGGTGGAAGCCCATGACCCATTTGCCATGCTTCCGCAGCACGTCGGCGTCGTGGAAGAATGGCAGGTCGTGCAGGATCGCATAATTCTCGGTGAGACCGAGATCGTGCGGCGCGCGCGGTCCGGGAATGTCGATCGGAATGTCGTGCAGCAGCTTGCCGTCGGCGCTCGCCACGCCGTAGCGCATGTAGGGCGGCTCGTTGCCGTAGGTGAAGAAGAACAGCTCGCCCGTTGCGGGATCGACCTTGGAGTGCGCCGACAGCGAGTGCTTGAGGGCGCCGCCGAATTTTTCCTTGCCGCGGGTCTCGAGCGTCAGCGGGTCGATGTCATAGGAGTCGCCGGCCATGTGCCAGAGCGACAGCAGCTTGCCGGCGTAGAAGATGACGTCGGTGTTGGAGACGTCCTTGAGCGGCGAGCCGGGCAGCTTGAAATTGTACGGGCCGGCGATGCCGGGCCAGATCGCCTTGCCGGCGATGTCCTCGACGACGAACGCCTCGTTGCGAATCCAGCGCTGGCGGAAGGAGGCGGTGCCGTCGCGGAAGTAGATCGCGCGCAGCATCGCGTCGCCGTCGTAGTAGTGATAGCGGTTGGCGGGCGCGAAGCGCTGCGACGGGCCGTTCATCACATAGGCGCCGTAGAGGTCGGCCGGCAGCTCGCCTTCGATCTCCAGGTTGTCGGCGTCATATTCGCGATTGGTCGGCGCGAACCAGCCGTGCACATAGGGATGGTCGTATTCCCAGATCCATTCCGGCGCGTCGGGCGGCGGCGTGCCGTCGGGCGCCATCATCTGAACGTTGAGGCGGGTGATGGGGAGATCCGGTTGATTATGGCCGTGCTCGTGCAT
>JAICQA010000238.1 GCA_025929595.1 Xanthobacteraceae bacterium | reverse complement strand
CGAATGCCGTGGTGAAGGTGAGCGTTTGCGCCGGAAGCGCGAGAATGACATCGATATCCTGGCTCTTGGCGGTGCCGGGTATGAGCGCGGTCGCAACACCGAATGCCGCGCCGAGCATGACTCGCCGTTTGAACATTTCGTCCTCCCGAATTACTCTTTTGGGCCTGAAGCGGTCTATCAGGAATCCCCGCGGGCCGACAACGAGTAGTCCGGAAAAGGTGTTCGCCCGATTTTGGCTGTAGTTACCGCGGGCGAATGCGGCTAGTACCGCAACGTTTTCGGCATGACCTACGGCGCCGCTCAGGCGCGCCGAATGCTCTGGAGAGGAAATGGCCTCACTGGAACATAGTCCGGCTTCGCCTCCGGCCGCATCCGACTCCGGTCGACTGCTGGACCGGCTGCGTTCGCGTAGCGATCAGGTCATCGTGCTCGTGCTGCTGTTCGCGATCTGGCAGGCTCTGAGCTTGTGGCTTGGCGAGTATTGGGTCGGCTCGCCCTGGCTGGTCGTAACGCGTTTCTATGCCGGACTTGTCGACGGCTCGGTCCTCTATCACGCCTATTACACCTTCGCCGAAGCGGTGATCGGGTTCGTGCTCGGCGCCATCCCCGCAGTGCTTCTTCCGTTCGCGCTGCGGCGACTGCCGATCGTCACCGCCGTGCTCGATCCGTTTATGGTCGGCGGCTACGGCGCGCCCAAGCTTGCGCTCGCGCCGCTCTTCATCCTGTGGTTCGGGATCGGCATCGAATCGAAAATCGCACTCGTCGCGATCACGGTGTTCTTTATCGTGTACTTCAGCGCGCTCGCCGGCGTGCGCGCGCTCGACACCAGGCTTGTTCAAATGGCGCAGGTAGCCGGAGCGAACGAGCGCGACGTGGCGCGCCATATCATCTTCCCCGGTGCCGTGCCCTATGTCTTCACCGGCCTCCGGATCGCCATGCCCTATTCCATCGGCGGTGCGGTGGTTGCCGAGATCATCTCCGCCAATCGCGGGCTCGGCTATCTGGTTCAACTCAGCGCCATGAATTTCGACACCACCGGCGTCTTCGTGGCGCTGATTGCGGTCACGCTGATCGTCTTCATCTGTAATGGCGCGGTCGATTTCGCCGAACGGCGGCTGCTGCGCTGGCGCCCGGCGTCCGACGCCAAACTGCAAGCGAGTGTTTGATCATGTCTGCACAACCGCTCCTCGAGGTCCGCGATCTGAGCAAGCGCTTCGCGTCGCGCGAGAGCCGCGACGCGAGCCTCTGGGTCATCAAGGACCTCAGCTTCTCCGTCCGCGACGGCGAGTTTCTCACGATCATCGGCCCCTCGGGCTCCGGCAAGACGACGTTGCTGAACATGATCGCGCAGATCGACGCCGCGAGCGGCGGCGAGGTGCGCTTCAAGTCGGAGTCCGCGCCGATCAACGATCCCAAGTCGCTCAATCCTGGCCTCTCCTGCCGCATCGGCTATGTGACGCAGGAAGACAATCTCCTGCCATGGCGCACGACGCTGCAGAATGTGCTCTTCCCGCTCACGGTGCAGGGACGGCTGAACGATGAGACGCGCGCCCGCGCCGCCGAGCTGATTCGTCATGTCGGCCTCGCGGGCTTCGAGAACCATTATCCGCATGAGCTTTCGGGCGGCATGCGCAAGCGCGCCTCGCTCATCCGCACGCTGGTATACGATCCGCCCGTGATCCTGATGGACGAGCCGTTCGGCGCGCTCGATGCGCAGACCCGCGCCGTCTTGCAGGAAGATCTGCTGCGGCTTTGGGAAATGGGCCGCAAGACCATTGTGTTTGTCACCCACGACATCGGCGAGGCAATTGCGCTCGGAGACCGCACGCTCGTTCTCTCCCGCGCGCCGGCGAAGGTCGCCGGTGAGCACCAGATTACGATCCCGCGGCCGCGCGACATTCGCGGCATCATGAGCCACCCCGATTTCGGCCCGCTCTATCAGCGCATCAGGGCGCAGGTGCAATGACCACGCAGGACGGCGCGCTCGATCTGGCCGAGTCAACCAAGGTCAAGTGGCGTCAGTACGCCGTGACCGCGGGGCGGATCGGACTTGCGGTGCTGTTGCTGCTGGCCTGGAAGATCGGCGCCGAGCGCGCCGGCCCGCTATACGTCGCCGATCCGGTGCTCGTGGCGCAGCGGATCGTCACCGGAATCTCGTCCGGCGAGCTCCTTTACCACATCTACGTGACGCTTCGCCTCTCGGTCATCGGCTTCGCCATCGGCTGTTTCTTCGGCGTCGCCTTGCCGTTCGTGCTGCGCCGCATGCCGCGCGTCACCAACGCGGTCGAGCCTTACATCATGGCTTCGGTCGGCGTGCCGAAATACGCGCTCGTGCCGCTCTTTATCCTCTGGTTCGGTATCGACGACGCCCCCAAGCTTTGGCTCATCGGCTTCCTCGTCTTCTATCCGGTGTTCATCGCAGTGTTCGCCGGCATCCGCAACGTAGATCGCCGCCTCGTCAACATGGCGCGCGTGGCGGGCGCGAGCGAAGCCATGATCTCGCGCGAGGTGATCTGGAATTCGCTGCTCTCCTTCTTCATGGCCTCCCTCAAGATCGCGCTGCCGCGTGCCGTCAGCGCCGCCATCATCGGCGAGTTCCTGGTCGGCGATGCGGGTCTTGGATACCTGATCGAATATTCGCGCCAGAACTTCGATACGGTGGGTGTCTTTGTCGGCATTGTCGTGGCAACCGCGCTCGTGCTGATCATCAATGCGGCACTCGTCTGGCTCGACCGGCGCGTAAATGCCTGGCGTCCGACCGAACGCGACATGCAAATCTGACGGCCCTGCCTATATAAAGTGCGATGAAAGTCCCCACTGCCGGCGCGATCGATTGCGACATTCATCCCGGCCAGCCGGGCATGGACGAACTCGTGCCTTTTCTGCCCGACTATTGGCGCGACCAGTTCGAGAACCGGCACATCGACCGGCTCGCCTTCAATCTCACCAGCTACCCGCCGAATTCGCCGCTCTCCGGCCGCCCCGACTGGCGGACGCCGGAAGGCAAACCCGGCGGCGGGCTCGATCTGATCCGCAAAAATTTGCTTGAGCCGTTCAGATTGCGCTTCGCGATCTGCAACATGCTGCACGGCGCGATCGCGCTCTTCAACGAAGACATGTCGGCGGCGATCTGCTCAGCGGTCAACGACTGGACTGCGAAGAACCTGCTCGATCCCGAGCCGCGCCTGCGCGCCTCCATCCTGCTCCCGCCGCACAATCCCGCACTCGCCGCCGCTGAAATCGAGCGTGTCGCCAGGGATCGCCGTTTCGTGCAGGTGCTTCTGCCGGTGATGGGCGACATGCTGCTCGGCAAGCGCGTCTACTGGCCGATCTATGAAGCCGCCGAGCGTCACGGTCTGCCGGTCTGCGTGCATGCCGGCAGCACCTATCGCTGGGCGCCGACGCCGTCGGGCTGGCCCTCGCATCGCGTCGAGGATTACGTCGTGCAGTCCGCGGCGTTCGAAGGGCAGGTGGTGAGCTTCCTCGCCGAGGGCGTCTTTCAGAAATTCCCGAAGCTGAAACTGGTGCTCGCCGAGTCGGGCTTCACCTGGCTGCCGAGTCTCTTGTGGCGCACCGCGAAGGAATGGCGCGGCGTGCGGCCCGAAGTGCCGTGGATCGATCGCAATCCGGCGGAGCTCGTCGATGAGCATGTGCGCCTCACCTTGCAACCGGTGGACGCGCCAAAGGACGATCCGGCGAGTCTCGCCCGGATCCTCGACCACATCGGGTCGGACCGGATGCTCTTGTTTTCGACCGACTACCCGCACTGGCAGTTCGACGGCGACGACGCGCTTCCCGACGGTTTGCCCAACGGGTTGCTCGGCAACCTTCTGATAAGCAATGCGTTGGAGACTTATCCGCGTTTGCGCGAGGCGGCCGATTCGGGTGATAATCGCAGTAAGAACGAGGAGCAGGTTCCATGAACATTCCCGTTCGCGAAGTCCGCGCCGCGCAGAAGCTGAGCTTCATCGACGGCGACATTCATCCGGCCTTCCGTCAGCTTTCGGATTTGTATCCGTTTTTGCCCGCGCGCTGGCGCGAGCATCTCCAAACCTACGGCGAGCATCTGCGCCAGGGCTTGACCGGCCAACTTCCCTATCCGCGCATGATGGCGAGCGGTATGCGCGCCGACGCGTTTCCGGAAAACGGTCCTCCGGGCTCGGACCTCAAGCTGATGCAGACGCAGCACCTCGATGCGAATGGCGTCGAGTACGGCAATCTCGTCGCGCTCTCGCGCGGCGGCATGGAAGAACGCAATCTCGATTTTGCCGCCGCCCTCTCAAACGCAGTCAACGATTGGCAGATCGAGACCTGGGTGAAACCCGAGCCGCGGCTGCGCGCCGGCATCGTGGTCCCGCAGGAAGACGCGGCTTTTGCCGCAAGCGAGATCGACCGCCGTGCCGCCGATCGCCGTTTCGTTCAGGTGATCTTCTCGCCGCGCGCGAGCGATCCGATCGGGCATCGCCGCTATTGGCCGATCTATGAGGCCGCCGAGCGCAATAACCTGCCGCTCGGCCTGCATTCGGCCGGGTTCAGTGGCGGCCATCCGTCCACGCCGTCGGGCTGGCCCACTTATTACATGCAGGAGCACTACAGCTTCTTCACCGCCATGCAGGGCGTGGTCACGAGCCTGATTTTTGAGGGCGTGTTCGACCGCTTCCCGAAGCTCAAGGTG
>JAICQA010000452.1 GCA_025929595.1 Xanthobacteraceae bacterium | reverse complement strand
TGAGGGCCGTTGGTTTTGCGCGGACGGGAGGGAACTCACGATGAGCCGGATTGTATGACCGGACTTTGACAATGCAATTACGGGCGGCGGGGAATCGCTATTCTGGGCGGCTAGGCCGCAACCCGCCCCCGCCGTTAGGACGAGCAGCCCCGCGATCCTGCCGTCAATGCTGTATGCTTCGGCCACGAGTTCGCATTGGCTAAGATTCGACAATGAGCGCGTTACCGGCCTTGCATCACAGCGAACGCCCCTTTCTCGGCGTCGCGAAATCCGTCACCGGCCGCATCTGGCGCGACCGGCTGGACGCGCGCATGGGCGCGGCGGCGCTCGCCATCGGCCAGCGTCACGGCCTGCCGGAACTGCTGTGCCGCGTGCTCGCGGCCCGTGGCGTGGAGCTGGAAGCGGTCGAGGGATTTCTCGATCCGACCGTGAAACGGCTGATCCAGGACCCCTATACGCTCACCGACATGGAGGCGGCGACGAAGCGCCTCGCCGATGCCGTCGAACGAGGCGAGCCGGTCGCGATCATCGGCGACTATGATGTGGACGGCGCCACCTCGACCGCGCTCATGGTGCGCATCCTGCGCGCGGCGGGGCTCGACCCGTTCTTCCACATTCCCGACCGGCAGTTCGAAGGTTACGGCCCGAATGTGGAGGCGGTACGCAACATCGCGGCGCGCGGCGCAAAGCTCCTGATCACACTCGACTGCGGCACCACGAGCGAGGAGGCGCTCGCCGAGGCGAAGAAGCTCGGCCTCGACACGCTCGTCTACGACCATCATCAGGCGGGCCAGCATCTCCCGCCCGCGACGGCGCTGGTGAATCCAAACCGCGAGGACGATCTCTCGCAGCTCGGGCATCTCGCGGCGGTGGGCGTCACCTTCATGGCCGCGGTCGCGCTCGTGCGCGAGCTGCGTCAGCGGAATTTCTGGAACGTGTTGCGGCCGGAGCCGGACCTGTTGGGGATGCTCGATCTGGTGGCGCTCGGCACCATCGCCGACGTGGTGCCGTTGAAGGGGATCAACCGTGCTTTCGTCGGCAAGGGCTTGATCGCGTTGCGCGCGCGCGAAAATCTCGGGCTCCGCGCGCTCATGGACGTGAGCCGCGTGAATGGACCGCCGACGCCGTTTCACCTCGGCTTCCTGCTCGGGCCGCGCATCAACGCGGGCGGCCGCATCGGCGACGCAACGCTCGGCACGAAGCTGCTTGTCACGGACGACCCCGCCGAAGCCAATGCGATTGCAGCGCGCCTCAATCAGTTGAACGAGGAGCGGCGCGGTATCGAGAAGCAGACGCTCGAAGCGGCGGAAGCCGAGGCGTTTGCCTCGATGGGGCTGGAGGAGAAGGGCGCGATCGTCATGGCGTCGGGCGAGGGCTGGCACCCCGGCGTTGTCGGGCTCGTCGCCGCGCGGCTGAAGGAGCGCTTCCAGCGCCCCGCGCTTGCCATCGCCTTTCTCGGCCAGACCGGCACCGGCTCGGGCCGGTCGATCCCCGGTGTCGATCTCGGTCGCGCCGTGCGGGCGGCGGTCGAGCAGGGGTTGCTCGAGAAAGGCGGCGGCCACGCCATGGCTGCGGGCCTCACGGTCGCGCGCGGCAAGCTCGGCGAGTTGCGCGGCTTCCTTGAAGAGCAACTGCGCGACGCGGTCGAAACGGCCCGCGCCGCCGACCATCTCGCGGTCGACGGCGCGCTCACCGCGGCGGCCGCGAATGCCGAACTCTTCTCGGTCATCGACCGCGCGGGGCCGTTTGGCGCCGGCAACCCCGAACCCGTCTTCGCGCTCGCCGCGCATAACGTG
>JAICQA010000405.1 GCA_025929595.1 Xanthobacteraceae bacterium | reverse complement strand
TTGTGCGGATAGCCGACGACGGCGGCTTCCGACACCTTGGCGTGCGCCACGAGCGCGCTCTCGACTTCCGCCGTGCCCATGCGGTGGCCGGAGACGTTGATCACGTCGTCGACGCGGCCGGTGATCCAGTAGTAGCCGTCCTCGTCGCGGCGGCAGCCGTCGCCGGTGAAGTACTTGCCCGGGTAGGTCTTGAAATAGGTGTCGATGAAGCGCTGGTGATCGCCATAGACCGTGCGCATCTGGCCCGGCCACGAGTCGGCGATGCAGAGATTACCGGCGGCCGCACCCTCCAGCACCTTGCCGTTCGCATCGACGATCTCGGGCTTGATGCCGAAATACGGCAGCGTCGCCGATCCCGGCTTCTGCGCGATGGCGCCCGGCAGCGGCGTGATCAGGATGCCGCCGGTTTCGGTCTGCCACCAGGTGTCGACGATCGGGCAGCGGTTGTCGCCGACGACGCGGTGATACCATTCCCACGCCTCGGGATTGATCGGCTCGCCGACCGAACCGAGAAGACGCAGCGACTTGCGGCTCGTCTTATTGACCGGCTCGTCGCCGGCCTGCATCAGCGCGCGGATCGCGGTGGGTGCGGTGTAGAAGATATTGACCTTGTGCTTGTCGATCACTTCCCAGAAGCGCGACATCGACGGGTAGTTCGGCACGCCTTCGAACATGAGCGTGATGGCGCCGTTCGCGAGCGGGCCATAGAGGATGTAGCTGTGGCCGGTGACCCAGCCGACGTCGGCGGTGCACCAGTAGACGTCGCCGTCGTGATAGTCGAAGACATGCTGGTGCGTCATCGCGACGAACAGGTGATAACCGCCCGTCGTGTGCAGGACGCCCTTGGGCTTTCCGGTCGAGCCTGATGTGTAGAGGATGAAGAGCGGGTCTTCCGCGTTCATCTCCTCGCACGGGCAATCGGCCGAGACGTTCTTCGCCAGGTCGTCGTAATAGGCGTCGCGGCCGGCCTGCATGTTGACCGGTGCGCCGGTGCGCTTCACGACGACGATGCTCTGGACGCCTTTCGCCTTTTCGCAGGCGGCGTCGACATTGGCCTTCAGCGGAATCTTGCGGCCACCGCGCAAACCCTCGTCCGCCGTGACGACAATCGTCGATTTGCAGTCCTCGATGCGGCCGGCGATCGAGTCGGGCGAGAAGCCGCCGAAGATTACCGAGTGAACGGCGCCGATACGCGCACAGGCAAGCATCGCGTAGGCGGCTTCGGGGATCATCGGCATATAGATCGTGACGCGGTCGCCCTTCCTGACTCCCTGCGCCTTCAGGACGTTGGCGAAGCGGCACACCTCGGCGTGCAGTTGCCGGTAGGTAATTTTCTCGTCGTCCTTCGGATCGTCGCCTTCCCAGATGATCGCGGTCTGGTCGCCGCGCTTCTCAAGGTGGCGGTCGATGCAGTTGTAGGCGCAGTTCAGCGTGCCGTCCTCGAACCATTTGATCGAGACGTTATCGGGTGCGTAGGAGGTATTCTTGATCTTCGTGGGCTGCCTGTACCAGTGAAGACGCTTAGCCTGATCGGCCCAGAATCCGTCCGGGTCCTTCACCGAACGCGCATACATCTCCTGGTACTTCGCGTCGTCGATGAGTGCGCGGCTCTTCCATTCCGCCGGCACGTCATAAACTTTATCCGACACGATACTCCTCCCTCACGGCTCGGGCCGCTTTGACCGGCCTGCAATTTATTCCCCGCACTATTATGCAGGAGCGGGCACGCCTGTCACAAGGCGCGGGCGCTTCGACTTTGGTTGCTTTTTCCGAGCCTTAGCGGTCAGACGCCGAAGGCGCCGATCACGGCGCCCATGATCAGCAGGACGCCCAGCCAATGGCCGCCGTCGATCACGGTGAGCATCGGCTTGCGCGCGCCAAAGGCGTAGTTGACCGCGAGCGTGGTGATGACAAAGCCGAGCCAGGCGAAGGCGGCTGAGATCAGGCCGCTGCGAACGGTGATTTCGCCCATATGGCCGATCAGTCCGGCGAGCACCCAGGCCATGACGAAATTCGCGACGATGCCGATGACGAAGGGTACTTTGCTCGGATTGAGCTCGCCCTTCACATGCGCGGCCTGTTGCTCGGCGGTCCAGCCGATCGCGTCCATCCACGGCTTGGCGAGGGTCATGTAATAGACGGCGCCGAAACCGAAGCCGGCAAGACCCGCGATGAACACGGCAAGATAATTGATTCCGGCGAAGGTCATGCTCGCACCCTCCGGTCAGGCGGACTTCATGCCGCCGAGCTTGCACACAATAGCCCATTCCTTGTCGGT
>JAICQA010000061.1 GCA_025929595.1 Xanthobacteraceae bacterium | reverse complement strand
TCGCCGGACACGAAAATCTTGTTGTTCGACGAGTCGTTCCACGACGCCGTGCCGGGAATGAAATTCTCGTAGAGCGACTTGACGAATTCGAGCGCCTTCACGGTTTCGGGCGAGTTGATGATGACCTTGTCGTTCTTGTCGACCAGGTTGCCGCCATACGCCCACAGCGCCCAGTGCAGCCAAGTGTTGCCGTCGCCCGAAGCATGACCGAGCGCGAAGCCGGCAGGGGTGTTGTTCTTCTTGAGCGCTTTGACGAGCTCGAGGAAGCCTGCGGTGTCTTTCGGGAATTCCTTGAAGCCGGCTTTCTCCATCGACGAGATGCGGTAGTTCATCAGGCCGCCGGTGGTCGCGACCGGAATGCCGATCCACTTGTTGCCGGACTTGCCGTAGGCCTCGGCGGACGGCGTCCAGCCGCCGTACTTCTTGCCGAGATAGTTGGCGACATCGGTCAGGTCGAGGCACTTGGCCGGGAACAGATGCGGTAGCGAGTAAAGGCCCCACACCATGTCGAGGCCCTGGCCGGTGTTGGCGACGACGGAAGCCTTCGGCTGAATGTCCTCGAAGGATTCGTTCGTGACGACGACATCGACGCCGGTGGCGGTCTTGAAGGCGTTGATCATCTTCACGAAGGCTTCGTCCTCGGCCTGCACGAAGCGGCGCCAGCGCATCAGATTGATCTTGGCCCCCTTCTCGGGCTTCCAGGGCGCGGCCTGCGCCCAGGCCTTGGCCCAGTCGAGCAGCGCCGGACCGGAAAGTGCCGCAGCCGCCGTCATGGCGGTTGCGCCTTGGAGTACCGTGCGACGTGTAAAGTCAGACATATTCGATCCTCCCCATGATGTTGATTGTCGGTTTGCGTTCAGGCGTTCAGGCGTTTCCCCGTCGTTTCGTCAAAGAGATGCACGAGCTGCGGATTGGCTTTGAGCCGGACCTTGTCGCCCGGATTGAATTTGTGCCGCTCGCGGAAAACGGCGACGACTTCCTCGCCGCCGAGTGTGGCGAATACCTGCGTCTCGGAGCCGGTCGGCTCGACCACGACGATCTCCGCCTCGGCGCCGTCGTCGGCGACCGTGAAATGTTCGGGCCGGATGCCATAGACGGCGGGACGGCCTTCGGAGTTGAGGGGCGGATCGGCGAGCGGCAGATGCACGCCGTTCGGACCTTCGAAGCCGGCCGAACCGTTGGTCCGCACGGTGCCTTTCAGGAAATTCATGGCGGGCGAGCCGATAAAGCCCGCGACGAACTGGTTCTGCGGCTTGTCATAGAGATCGAGCGGCGAGCCGACCTGCTCGACCAGACCGTCATGCATCACCACGATCTTGTCGGCCATGGTCATGGCCTCGATCTGGTCGTGCGTGACATAAACGGTTGTCGTCTTCAGCCGCTGATGCAGCTCCTTGATCTCGGTGCGCATGGCGACGCGCAGCTTGGCGTCGAGATTGGAGAGCGGCTCGTCGAACAGAAAAACCTGCGGGTCGCGCACGATGGCGCGGCCCATCGCGACACGCTGGCGCTGGCCGCCCGACAACTGGCGCGGATAGCGTTCGAGCAGCGGCACAAGCCCGAGAATCTCAGCGGCCCGCCGCACGCGCGTGTCGATGTCGGATTTGCCGGCGCCGCGCAGCTTGAGCGAGAAGCCCATATTCGCGGCGACGGTCATGTGCGGATAGAGCGCGTAGTTCTGGAACACCATGGCGACATCGCGCGCCTTTGGTGGCACGTCGTTGACGACGCGGCCGTCGATCAGGATCTGACCGGAGGTGATGTTCTCTAGTCCGGCGATCATGCGGAGCAACGTGGACTTGCCGCAGCCGGACGGACCGACGAGGACGACGAAGGAGCCGTCGTCGATGTCGATGGTTACGCCGTGCAGGACTTCGACCGCGCCGAAGGCCTTGCGTGCTTCCAGAACCTTGACTGACGCCATCGGGCCTTTGGCTCCCCCTGCGGCGCGTTACATCCCTTGGCGGTGTTCCTTTTTTATACTGCCGTCCGCCTTCGGCTCAGGCTCGATGACTTCGACGGGAAATCATCGCACGGTGATCGGAGGAATCAAGCCGTCATCATATGACCTGACAATTGCGGCGAAGCCGGAGCGTCCGCCGGGCTTGGCCCTGGCGGCGCCTTCGACTAAGGAACAGTGCAGTCCTCGCCCATTCCCCGTCCCACACAGCAGAGTCAGCAATGCCCGTCATCGACGTTCACACGCACATGACCACCCGCTCCTACATCGAACTCTTGCGGACCCATGGCGCGCCCGAGCTTGAACTGAAGAAGACCAAGGCGGGGCAGGATACGGTCTGGTATCGCGGCTCGCCGTTCTTCACGCTGTTCGAGCCGATGTGGGACTACGACCTTCGCATCAAGGACATGGACAAGGCCGGGGTCGACGTGGCGATCGTGTCGCTCACCTGTCCCAATGCCTATTGGGGCGGGCGCGAGATCAGCCTCAAGGCCGCCCAGCTTGTGAACGACTCCATGGCCGAGCAGCAGACGGCGCGGCCCGACCGCATCCGCTGGTTCGCCTCGCTCCCCTGGCAATATGCGGAAGACGCAAAAGCCGAGCTCGCCCGTTGCCTGAAGAATGGCGCGGTCGGCGTCATGGTGATCGCCAACATCGCGGGCGAGGACCTGACCAATCCGAAATTCGCACCGATCTGGGCGGAGATCGACAAGGCGGGCCTGCCCGTACTGGTGCATCCCGGCGCGCCGGCAGGTTCAAAAGAAATGCACATGGATGAGTTTGGGCTTGTCCCGCCGGTTGGCTTCATGTTCGACACGACGCTTGCGTTCGCGCGCATGATCTATGCGGGCTTCCTCGACAAATATCCGAACGTAAAACTGATCGCCTCGCATGGTGGGGCGGCGCTGCCGTATCTCGCGGGGCGGCTCGACCAGTGCTGGGAGCACATTCCGGCCTGCGCGGAAGTCATCAAGGAAAAGCCCAGCAATTATCTCCAGCGCATCTGGTACGACACGGTCGTGTACGAGCCGCGCGCACTCGACATGTGCATCGCCGCTGCGGGTGGGCCGGAGCGGGTGCTCTACGGCTCCGACTACCCGCACAATATCGGCGACATGGCGGGCTGCCTCGCGCGGGTGAATGCCCGTCCCACCGGGGAAGCGGCGAAAATCGCCGGTAAAAATGCTAGAGCCTTGTTCAGGCTTTAGCGCATCGCGAATAGTCCTGTCGGAGAAGCGCCCTTAATCAAGGGCGCGCGATGACTTATATGAAAGGCGGCGCAAGTCGGCGCCTTCAAGGGAATTCGCAATGAGCAGGCAAGCCGCTACCGGAGCCGATGCACGCCCTGCGGGCACGGGTCTGTTCCGCGGCGAGGCGATCGATTGCGACGTGCATGTCGCCGTTCCGTCGATGAAGGTATTTGCACCTTATCTCAATGACTACTGGCGCGAAGCGGTAACGACGCGCGGTCTCGACCGCCACAACATGAACATCACCGGGCAGGCGGCGAATGCGCCGATCAATGCGCGGCCCGACTGGCGTCCGAAGCAGGGCAACCCGGGCACCGATTTGCCGACGCTGCAAAACCAGCTCGATACGTTCGGCACGAAATACGCGATCCTCAATTGCATGTATGGCGCGCAGGCGCTCCATCATGAGGACATGGCCGCCGCGTTCTGTAGCGCCATCAACGACTGGATCGCGCGCGAATGGCTCGACAAGGATGCGCGGCTGCGCGCCTCGATCGTGCTGCCGATCCAGAATCCGCAGAATTGCGTCAAAGAGATCGAGAAGCGTGCGGGCGACAAACGCTTCGTGCAGGTGCTCGTGCCTGCGATGGGCGAGATGACGCTCGGCCGTCGTTACTACTGGCCGATCTATGAAGCCTGCGAGAAATACGACCTGCCGGTCGGCGTCCATGCCGGATCGACCTATCGCTTCGCGCCGGCTTCGGTCGGCTGGTTTTCCTATGCGTTCGAGGATTACGTCTCGCAGGCGGGCGCCTTCGAAAACCAGTTGCTGAGCCTCGTCGCGGAAGGCGTGTTCTCCAAGTTCCCCGCGCTCAAGGTCGTGTTCATGGAGTCGGGCTTTGCGTGGCTGCCGCCGTTCCTGTGGCGGGCCAACAAAACGTGGCGCGGCGTGCGGGCGGAGACGCCCTGGGTGAAGCAGGAGCCCGCGCTCATCATCCGGGAGCATGTGCGCGTGACCTTGCAGCCGGTTGACGCGCCGATCGACGGTGGCGCGCTGGAACGGACCATCGAGCAAATCGGTTCGGATGACATGCTGCTGTTCTCGACCGACTTCCCGCACTGGCATTTCGACGGGCTCGACGCCCTGCCGGAAACCCTGTCTGCGGCCCTCAGGAAGAAAATTCTTATCGACAATCCGCTGGCGACCTATTCTCGGCTGCGAGAGCACGCGCCGGGTCGAATCGATCCATGTGAAATGGGATCGCAGCCTCATGGATCGTAAATTCGACCCGGTTAAAAAAGTTAGGGTGCGATTCACGTTCCTAAATGAAAGCGTGAGCGCTTTCATTTCGGAACGATCGCACGCTGAGGAGATTCGGCCATGAACGTCACCGTCCCGCTTCCCAAGCAGCAGACCCCTGCCGAGCAGGGTCTCTCCATCGTCGATTGCGACATTCATCCGGCGCCGAAGGTCGTGGACGAGCTCTTCCCGTTCATGGCGAAGCGCTGGCAGGAGCACCTGAAAACTTTCGGGAGTCACGTGCGGCAGGGCCTATCGGACGGACTGGCGCATCCGCGCATGACGCCTGACGTGGCGCGCGTCGATGCGTGGCCCGACGACGGCTCGACGCCGGGCTCCGATCCGGCGTTCATGAAACGGCATCACCTCGATGCGAACGGCGTCGAATACGGCATTCTCATTCCGCTCGGACGCAGCGGGTCGCATCAGCGCAATCTTGAATATGGCGCGGCGCTCTGCTCGGCGGTGAACGATTGGCAGATTTCGAAATACTGCGAGTTCGACAACCGCATCCGCGCCTCGATCACCGCGACGCAGGAAGACACGGCGGCGGCCGTCGCCGAAATCAACAAGCGGGCGAAGGACAAGCGCTTCGTGCAGGTGCTGATACCGCCGCGCGCGGTGGAGCCGCTCGGCAAGCGCCGCTATTGGCCGATCTATGAGGCGGCAGTCGCGAACAAGCTGCCCGTCGGCCTGCATCTCGGCGGCATGGGCGGCCATCCGTCGACCGGCAGCGGCATGGGCTCCTACTACATCGAAGAACACACCTCGAACGTGCAGACCATGCAGGGCCTCATCACTTCGCTCGTCATCGAAGGCGTGTTCGAAGCATTCCCCGACCTGCAGATGGTGCTGATCGAGGGCGGCTTCGCGTGGGAGCCAGCGCTCAATTGGCGGATGGACAAGCACTGGAAGAATTTCAAGGCGGAGGTGCCGCACCTCAAGCGCGCGCCGTCGGAATATTCCAAGCAGCACATCCGCTTCACGACGCAGCCGATCGAGGAGCCGGAGAAGCAGGGCGACCTGCGGCAGATCATCGACTGGGTCGGCGTCGACCGGCTGATGTTCTCGACCGACTATCCGCACTGGGATTTCGACGATCCGCGCTACGCACTGAATAGTGCGGGCCTTTCCGTCGCCGAGAAGCAGAAGATCATGAGCGGCAACGCCAAGGCGCTCTACGGGTTGCAGTAAAATGGCGCGTCATGTGGTGGCCGCCGTCGGTGAGATCGCCGAGGGCGAACGAAAACTCGTCACGATCGAAGGCCGCAACATCGGCATCTTCAATGTCGAGGGCGAATATTACGCGCTCCTGAACCGCTGCCCGCATGCGGGGGCGGAGTTGTGCCGCGGCTTCATCGTCGGCTTTGCCGATTCAGACGAACCGGGTCACTACAAGCTCGATCGCAAGGGGGAGTTCCTGCGCTGTCCGTGGCACGGCTGGGAATTCGACATCCGCACCGGCCAATCCTGGTTCGACCCGAAGGTGCGCACGCGCGCCTACAAGACGAGCGTCGAGAAGGGGGCGGAGCTTCAGAAGGGCCCCTATGTGGCCGAGACCTTCGCGGTGAAGGTGGAAGAAAATTACATCGTCATTGAGATTTGACGCGTGACCTCACCCTTCGAGACGCCTTCGCGTCGCGAAGGCTCCTCAGGGCGAGGTCATTTTCTCATCTCGCAACATCAGGCCGCCATATCCTGCGCGGATTCCGTGTCGACCGTGGTGCTGCGCCGAAGCTCGCGTCGCTCGCCCAGATCGTAGTGCCGCCCGCGATGCAGCGTGCAGCGATTGTCCCAGATCACCAGATCGCCGACGCGCCATTCATGGCGGTAGATGAATTTCGGCTGGGTGGCGTGCTCGAGCAGGTCCATCAGGATCATGCGGCCCTCGGGCACCGTCATGCCGACGATCTTGTCGGCGTGAACGCCGATATAGAGATGCTTGCGCTTGGAGCCCGAGTGCGTCTGAACGATCGGCCATTGCACCGGCGGCATGGCTGCGCGCTGCTCCTCCGTGTACTGGTCGTCGCCCAGCAGGATGCGCGAATGCAGCGCCCAGTGCTCGGCCACGAGCCCGTCGATGGCCTTCTTCGTGCGTTCAGGCAAGGCGTCATACGCAGCACGCAAGTCGGTGTATTCCGTCTCGCCGCCCCATGACGACGGGTGAACACAGGACAGCATCGAGTATTTCGCGCGCGGCTTCTGGAACGAGCTGTCGGCGTGCCAGAGCTGGTTGGCGAGATTGTTCACGATCCGCTTGTTGTCGCGGCTGACTACCTTGCCGTCGGCGCCGAGATTGGAGATGTCGGCGAGCTCGTCTTTCATGCGCGGGTTCTTGCCGGTGACCTTCTTGAAGCCTTCGGTGAGGGGCCCGAACTGGCGGCTCCAGGCGACCTGCTGCTCCTGGTCCATCGGTTGATCGCGGAACACAAGCATTCCATGCTGGTCCATCGCCGCGTCGATCGCGGCGACCTGCTCAGGAGTGAGAGGAACTTTGGTATCGACGCCGGCGATCTCGGCGGCGAACCTGGGATCGGTGTGAAGGGGTGTGATCTTCATGGCGTTCTCCCCGGTCTGCTTATTGTGCGAATGCATAAGGGACCAAATTTTCGCGCGTTCGGCTACCCAGCGGCGCGAAGAACTGGCATGCGCGCGCGTGCCCGCATTGCGAACATGCCGGGCCGGCGCTATCTGCTGCCGGCAGCTTGTGCACGTGCGAAGGCTTGGATAAGTTCCGTTCGACCGCAGCAAGCACGGAGAGGTGGCTGAGCGGTTGAAAGCACCGCACTCGAAATGCGGCATACGGGCAACCGTATCGTGGGTTCGAATCCCACCCTCTCCGCCATCTTTGCCGCTCGCGTCGACTTCCTGTCCGGAACTTCGATGGTCGCGACTCTCGCGATTGAGACTCGCGCGCGCGACAGCTTGACAATCATTGCGTCCTTTTTCGCCGCGCCGCACACAAAGAAACTCGCTGCGCGAAACCGATCGTGTTCAAGGGGCGGTCGTTACCGTGCATTGCTGCGTATGGTCGACATTTGCTCTGTTTCTCGTTTGGAAGTGCACCGTTCGCAATTTGCGACGTCAAAGTTGCTGGCTGCTGCGCGACGCATCGGTTAGTTTTGTTATGCGCTAAAGCAATCAAGGATCGGCCAGCTCGCGTGCGGGCAGCCCAATAATCATTCATTGCGTTCACCGCCACGCGCGGGCGTAAAAAGAAAAGTTCATCGGCGACATGGGAGGAGTGCAAGATGTTTCGTAACCGTTTGAGCGCCGGTCTGTTGGCCGGCGCGGTGATATTGGCCGGCGCCTCGCTCGCCGTCGGTACGCATCCGTCGGCCGCGCAGGACAAATTTGCCTGGCCGAAATATTTCAACGTCATCACGCCGTCGGTTGGCACCGCGAATCATTCGCTTGCCGTCGCCTGGACCGCCGAGTTCAGCAACATGACCGGCTCGCGCGCGCGCGTGTTGCCGGCGCCGAACGGTTATGCGCGCACCGAGTGGTTGAACAGCGGCGAGGGGCGGTTGTCGCTCTATCAGCCGTCGGATTATTTCGACCAGCTCGATGCGGTCGAAGGCTACGCGTCGCGCATCGCCGGTCCATCCGACACGCGCATGATCAACATGAACCTGGTCACGGCCTGGGGTTACATGGTGCGCGGCGACTCCAGCATCAAAACGATCGAGGACATCAAGAAGGGGACGCGGGTCGCGTTTTACAAGGGCTCGTCCTTCATCCTCGCCGGCATGGACGCGATGCTGGCCTATCGCGGCCTGACGCGCGACGACGTGGAGCTGGTCGAGATCGGCAGCTACGGCGCCAACACCAATGTGGTGGTCGAAGGCCGCGCCGACGTGACCTTCACCTCGCCGATCTCGGGACCGAGCTATCAGGCTGAAGCGGCGCCGAACGGCATCCGCTGGCTCGAACTGCCGGAGCGCGAGAAGAATCCGGCGGCGTATGACAAGTACCGCGCGATTCAGCCGGGCTACATCCCGCAAAAGACGGCCGCCGGGGTGAAGTCGGCGATCGGGCTCCGCATGGATCACGCCTACCAGGCCAATCACGTGCTGGCCAAGGACGACCCGGAGTTTGTCTATCAGCTCGCGAAATGGATGGACGTGAACCACGACAAGTTCAAAAAGAAGTTCAACCACGCGCACATGATGAGCATCGACAATCTCATCGCCTATCTCGATGCCGGCGCGCTTACGCCGCTGCATGAGGGGACGATTCGATATCTCAAAGAGAAGAAGCTCTGGAAGCCGGCCTATCAGGGCCGGCAGGACAAGCTGGTTGAGCTCGCGACCAAGCGCGTCGCGCTCTACAAGGAGGCGCTCGAAACCGCCACCGACAAGGGCTTCTCGACGGTGCCCGGCAACAAGCAATGGCTGGCGCTGTGGGAAGAGGTCCGCAAGAAGAACGGGCACGAAAAACCGTTCGGGCTTGAAGTCCTGGCGCTCGACTGAGCCAACGCGCGGGCCCGGGTGCGCAGCGCCGCGCACCCGGTCGCCGCAATCTGCGTGCCGCCGGCCGGATGCGCCGGCCATCTGAAACAGAACGGGTGCGCCGCACGCCGTTATTCGAGGACACATCGATGTCGAATGTCGAGGACAAGGTAGGCGAGGACATCCAGGCCAAGGTGCCGGAGGCATTCTCCGACAAAACGCTGGAGAGATTCCGCAAGCTGCCGTGGCTGCTCCAGCTTTATATCTATGCGTCCTCGGCCTTCGGCCTCGGCACGTCGATCGCCTATATCTTCACGCTCTATCCGATCCTCGACATCACCTACTATTTCATCCTGATGGCGATGTTCCTGCCCGTCGCCTTCCTCCTGACGCCGGCGCACAAGGGCGAGAAGGAAGCCGGTTGGCTCAGCTATATCCCGGCCGTGCTTACGCTCGGCGTCATGCTCTTTCTGGTGACGAAGGGCGACGACCTCGCATTCTCGACCTGGATTCCCGCCAACGAGTGGCAACTCGCCGTCGCCACGCTTGTGTTCATCCTGGTGATGGAAGCAGCGCGCCGGCTCGGCGGACTGATCTTCCTGGTCATCGTTCTGTTCTTCGCGCTCTATCCGGTGCTCGCCGAATATATGCCGGGCATTCTGTGGGGGCCGCCGACCTCGCTGTCGCGCACCATCGCCTACAATGTCTATTCGAACGACGCGCTGCTCGGCGTCGTCACGCGCGTGGTCGGCGAGACCCTGATCGGGTTCCTCATTCTGGCGGCACTGCTGGTGGCGACGGGCGCCGCCGATTTCTTCCTGAAGCTTGCCATGGCGCTGATGGGCACGGCGCGCGGCGGCCCTGCCAAGGTCGCGGTGCTGTCGAGCGGGTTCTTCGGCAGCCTGAGCGGCAGCATCTTTGCCAATGTCGTCGGCACCGGCGCCGTGACGATACCGAGCATGCGCCGCGCCGGCTTCCCGGGCTATTACGCCGGCGCGCTGGAAGCCTGCGCTTCCACAGGCGGCATGCTGATGCCGCCTGTGATGGGTGCAGTCGCCTTCATCATGGCCGACTTCACCAGCACGGAATATGCGGTGATCGTCGTTGCCGCCGCCATCCCAAGCGTCCTCTACTATTTCGGCCTTTATTGCCACGTCGACAGCTACGCGGCGCGCCACGGCTTCAAGGGTCTGCCGCGTTCCGAACTGCCGACGGTCAAGGAAGCGCTGCGGGACGGATGGCCGTTTCTTGCCGTCCTCTTCTTCCTCATCTATGGCCTCGTCGTTCTGCGCCTGGAGCGGCTGACGCCGTTCTACGCCTCGGCGCTTCTGATCGCGCTCACCTTCGTGAAGCGCAGCATGTGGCTCAGTCCGAAAAAGATCCCCGAGATCCTGCTCGAATGCAGCAAGCTGCTGAGCCAAACCATGGGCCTGTTGCTGCCGACGAGCTTTATCCTCGGCGGTCTCATGGGCACGGGGGTGGCGCCGATCATCGCGTCGGAGCTCGTACGCATCGGCGGCGACAATGTCGCGCTCGTTCTTCTGATCGGCGTCGGAGTCTGCATCCTGTTCGGCATGCTCGGCATGATCGTCGCGGCGTACCTGATG
>JAICQA010000049.1 GCA_025929595.1 Xanthobacteraceae bacterium | reverse complement strand
GGGCTCGCGACAGCGAGCCCGTTCGTAAAAACCGTGGATCAATTCTTGCTCTTGTCGACCAAAGCTCTCTGCTTGATCCACGGCATCATCGCGCGCAGGCGCTCGCCGACCTCTTCGATCGGATGCTGCGCGAGCTTGGCGCGCGTCGCCTTGAACGAAGTCTGGTTGACCTTGTTCTCAAGCATCCAGTCGCGCGTGAACTTGCCGGACTGGATGTCGTTCAGCACGCGCTTCATCTCTTCCTTGGTCTTCGAATTGATGATGCGCGGGCCGGTGACGTACTCGCCGTACTCGGCCGTGTTCGAGATCGAGTAATTCATGTTGGCGATGCCGCCCTCATAGATGAGGTCGACGATCAGCTTCACTTCGTGCAGGCACTCGAAATACGCCATCTCCGGCGCGTAGCCGGCTTCCACGAGCGTCTCGAAGCCACCCTTGATCAGCTCGACGAGGCCGCCGCAGAGCACGACCTGCTCGCCAAAGAGATCGGTCTCGCATTCTTCCTTGAACGTCGTCTCGATGATGCCGGCGCGGCCGCCGCCGATGGCGCTCGCGTAAGAGAGGCCGAGGTCGTGCGCGTTGCCCGACGCGTCCTTCGAGATCGCGACAAGGCACGGCACGCCCGCGCCGCGCTGATATTCCGAGCGAACCGTGTGGCCCGGGCCTTTCGGCGCGATCATCAGCACGTCGATGTCGGCGCGCGGCTCGATCAGGTTGAAGTGGATGTTGAGGCCGTGCGCGAACAGAAGCGCCGCGCCGTTCTTCATGTTGGCTGCCAAATGATCGCGATAAATGTCCGCCTGCAGCTCGTCCGGCGTGAGCATCATCATCACGTCGGCCCACTTCGCGGCCTCGGCGACTTCCATCACCTTGAACTTCTCGCCCTCGGCCTTCTTCGCGGAGCCCGAGCCCTTGCGCAATGCGACCGCCACATCCTTTACGCCGGAGTCGCGCAGGTTCAGCGCATGCGCGTGTCCCTGGCTGCCATAGCCGATGACGGCGACCTTCTTGCCCTTGATCAGGTTCAGGTCGGCGTCGCGGTCGTAATACACACGCATGGTTTTCCCCCGGCGGATAGCGGTTTCGGCGTTCTTCTAGGTTGATCGAATGGGCGGCACAAGCGGCAAAAACGCCGCCCTTACATGCTTTCCGGCCCGCGTGAAATCGCACAAATTCCGGTGCGCGACACCTCGACGAGCCCAAGCGGCGCCATCAGCGCCACGAACTGCTCGATCTTGTCGGACTTGCCCGTAAGCTCGAAGACGAAACTTTCGGTCGTTGCGTCGATCACGCGGGCGCGGAACGCGTCGGCGAGCCGCAGCGCCTCGACCCGATTGTCGCCCTTGCCCTTGACCTTCACGAGCGCAAGCTCGCGCTCGATCGCGACGGTCCCGGCCGTGAGGTCGATCACGCGATGCACCGGCACGAGCCGCTCGAGCTGGTTCTTGATCTGCTCGATCACCATGGGTGTGCCGAGCGTCGCGATCGTGATGCGCGACAGATGCTTCTCGTGCTCGGTCTCCGAGACCGTGAGCGAGTCGATATTGTAGCCGCGACCGGAAAAGAGGCCGATGACGCGCGCAAGGACGCCCGGTTCGTTGTCGACCAAGATCGACAGCGTCCGGTGCTCGACCTGCTGCGTTTCCTTGGCCGCGGGATAGTGGCTGCTGGCGGTTTGCGTTGACATGATTACACCAGCATCTTCCCTTCTTCGGTGATGGCATCCTCGATCGACACACCCGCGTCGCCGAGAATCATTTCATTGTGTGCGCGGCCCGACGGGATCATCGGGAAGCAATTCTCTTTCTGATCCACCACGCAGTCGAAGATCACAGGCCGCTTGACGTCGATCATCTCCTTGATCGCACCGTCGAGGTCGCCCGGCTTCTCGCAGCGGATGCCGACCGCGCGATAGGCTTCAGCGAGCTTCACAAAATCCGGCAGTGCCTCGGTGTAGGAGTGCGCATAACGCTTCTCATGCAGCAGTTCCTGCCACTGCCGCACCATGCCCATATACTGATTGTTCAGAATGAAGACCTTGACCGGCAGCTCGTACTGCACGGCGGTAGAGAGTTCCTGCATGTTCATCAGGATCGACGCCTCACCGGCGATATCGATCACGAGCGCCTTCGGATGCATCATCTGCACGCCGATCGCAGCCGGCAGGCCATAACCCATCGTGCCGAGCCCGCCCGACGTCATCCAGCGCCGCGGCTCTTCGAAATGATAATGCTGCGCGGCCCACATCTGGTGCTGGCCGACTTCCGTCGTGATGTAGGTGTCCTTGCCTTTGGTGAGCTCATAGAGCCGCTGGATGGCGTATTGCGGCTTGATGATCTCTTTCGAATTCCGGTAGGCGAGCGACTTCTTCCCACGCCACTCGTCGATCTGCTTCCACCACGCGGCCAATGCCTTCTTGTCCGGCGTGACCGCGCCTTCGCGCCACAGCCGCAGCATGTCTTCGAGCACATGCCCGCAGTCGCCGACGATGCCGATATCGACACGGACGTTCTTGTTGATCGACGACGGGTCGATGTCGATATGAATTTTCTTCGAGCCCGGAGAGAAGGCATCCAGGCGTCCGGTGATGCGGTCGTCGAAGCGCGCGCCGACGCAGATCATCACGTCGCAGTCGTGCATCGACCAGTTGGCCTCGAACGTGCCGTGCATGCCGAGCATGCCGAGCCACTGCGGATTCGCCGCCGGAAACGCGCCGAGACCCATGAGCGTCGATGTGATCGGGAAGCCGGTGATCTTCACCAGTTCGCGCAGCAGCGCGGACGCTTCCACGCCCGAATTGATGACGCCACCGCCCGTATAGAACAGCGGGCGCTTGGCGTGGCGCATGAGCTCCACCGCCTCGCGGATCTTGTTCAGGTCGCCCTTGACGCGCGGGTTGTAGGTCTTGTGCTTGATATTGGTCGGGCCGACATACTTGCCCTTCGCAAACTGAATATCCTTCGGGATGTCGACCACGACCGGACCCGGACGTCCCGTCGCCGCGACATAAAAGGCTTCGTGCAGGATGCGGGAAAGGTCGTTCACGTCCTTCACGAGATAATTGTGTTTCGTGCAGGGCCGCGTGATGCCGACCGTGTCGCATTCCTGGAACGCGTCGTTGCCGATCAGGTGCGTCGGCACCTGTCCGGTGATGACGACGATCGGAATGGAATCCATGAGCGCGTCGGTGAGTCCCGTGACCGCGTTGGTCGCGCCCGGTCCCGAGGTGACCAGCACCGCGCCGACCTTGCCCGACGAGCGCGCATAGCCTTCGGCCGCGTGCACCGCGCCCTGCTCGTGCCGCACCAGAATGTGCTGGAGCTTGTTCTGCTGATGCAGCGCGTCGTAGATCGGCAGGACCGCCCCGCCCGGATAGCCGAAGATGTGATCGACGCCCTGATCGTTCAGGGCCTGGATCACCATCTCCGCGCCGGTCATTTCCCTGTGCATGCCTCGCTCCACTCACCTGCTCGTCTGTCTAGCGGACCTTCAAGAATCGAAAAGGGCCCTAAAGGGCCCTTTGCGCACCAGCCAAAACGGCCCCGAGCCGTCTTTCAGGCGGTGCGCCTCCCTACTACGATAATCGCAAGATTGTTGCGCATGATTTGCCGGCCCGGTTTCAAAGTTGCGCGGACCTTATCCACAAGTCCCCGGCCCGTCAAGCATGGGCAGGCACATAAGGCTACGGCTTTGTGAACGTGTGGATGCCGCGGGCCGTAACCAACCGGCATCGACACACGTAAATGGGTGAGCCAAGGATCGACATGCCTTTCCTGCGCGAAAAGTCCGGCCAGTGGTCGCCCGAGAAGATCGCCGCCTTCGCCATCGTGCTGGCGCCGGCGCTCTGGCTTCTGTGGCTGACCGCGACCGGCAATCTCGGCGCGCGGCCGTTCGCGGAGGCGACGTGGTTCACCGGGCGCTGGACGGTGCGCTTCATCCTGGCGGCGCTTGCCGTGACGCCTGCGCGGCGGCTGTTCAATTGGCCGAAGCTTCTCAACATGCGCCGCACGCTCGGCGTCGCGGCTGCCTGCTATGCCTTCTCGCATTTCTGTCTCTATGTCGTCGACCAGAACTTCGTCTTCACGAAAGTCGCGAGCGAGATCGTGCTGCGCGTTTACCTCACGATCGGCTTCACGGCGCTCGTCGGCTTGCTCGTGCTTGGCGCCACGTCCACCGACGCCGCCGTGCGCAGGCTCGGCCCGCGCTGGACGACGCTGCATCGCATTTCCTATCTGATCGGCATTCTGGCGATCACGCACTTCGCCATGCAGAAGAAGCTCGACATCTACGAGCCGACCCTGATGATGGGATTTCCCTTCTGGCTTTTGTTGTGGCGCGTCTTCAATCGCTACTGGCGCGCCACCGGACTTGTGCCGCTGCTTTCACTTGCAGTACTTGCGGCAGGACTGACGGCACTGTTCGAAGCGACCTGGTACGGCTTCCTCACCGGCGTCGAATTCCGCCGCGTGCTCGAATTCAACCTGATGTTCGATTTCACCATCACACCGATGTGGTGGGTGCTGGCATCCGGACTCGCCGTAATGGTCTTCAGTACGGTTGCACTTTGGGTCTGGCCGCGCGAAAGTGCGCGAACGCGCCTGCGGCCGGCAGAATAGATCGCATTCGCCAACCCCGGAAAGCTCGATGATCCCTGGTCGCTTGCTCGCCTTCACGGTCGCAATAGCTATTGCATCGTTCGCGCAGTCGTCCTCCGCGCGCGCAGCAGACTGCTGGCCCCAAATCAGAAAGCTGATCGCCGAGCATCTTGGCGTCGAGCCGGCAAAGGTGACACGTCGCAGAACGTTCGAGCAGCTCGGCGCCGACGATCTCGACAGGGTTGAGATCATCATGATGCTTGAAGAGGAATTCGAAATCGAAATAGCGGATGACGTTGCGGAGGAATTGATTTCCGTGGAAGCGACGATCGCTTATGTGAACCGGCAAAGCAAGAAATGCCGCTAGCTTTGGCGTGATGTTGTTGCGTTCCCGAGGAAGGCCAAAGCAGATTCCGGAGTGAGCCAGCGGAATTCTTTAAGCTGGTGCCGGAACCACGTCTCCTGCCGCTTGGCATAGCGCCGCGTATCGGCCTTCCCGCCCTCCGCGGCTTCCTCCAGCGAAATCTCGCCCCTCAGATGCCGCATGAGCCACGGCACGCCGTGCGCTTTCATCGCGGGTAACGCAGGATCGAGCTTGCGCGCGGCAAGCGCCCGAACTTCATCCAATGCTCCCGATTCCAGCATTGCGTCAAAGCGCGCGTCGATGCGCGCACGAAGCGCATCGCGATCGACGGAGAGGAAGACGGCCAATGTTTCTTTCGGCCGCAACATGGGCACACCGGGCTTTTTCTGCCATTCGGTCAATGAGCGTGCGGTCGCGGCGAACACTTCCAGCGCGCGCAGGACACGTTGCCGGTCGTTTGGCTTGAGACGCCTTGCTGTCGTTGTGTCGGCGACGGAGAGCCGCCTGTGCAGATCGGGTGTCGCGACGCCCTCCGCCTCGCCGCGCACGCGCGCCCGAACCTCGGCCGGCACGGGCGGTATGTCCGAAAGGCCCTGTGTCAGCGCCCGGAAATAAAGTCCGGTCCCGCCCACAAAGATCGGCAGCCGGCCGTTCGCCTCGACTTCCTTCAGTGTCCGCACTGCGTCCGTGACCCAGCGGCCGGTTGAAAAATTCTCGGATGCGTCCACATGGCCATAAAGGAGATGCGGGACGCGGGCTTCCTCGTCCCCGGTCGGCCGTGCCGTGATGATCCGCAGGTCGCGATAGACCTGCATGGAATCCGCGTTGACGACCGTGCCGCCGAGCCGCTCGGCCAGCGACAGCGCGAGCGCCGACTTGCCGCTCGCGGTCGGACCTGCAATGAGCAGGGCGCGGATCGTCCCGGATTTCATCGCGCTCTCTTAGCATGGCTCCCTCGCCGACCAGTCACGTCGCCACCCTCGTCTCGGACCCGGCCCGGCCGGTTCTGACCGACGCGATTCTGGCCGCAGCACGCACGCTGCTGCCCGGCGCCGGTGCTCCAGTCTGGCTCGCACAAGGAATCGCCGCTGACATTCCTTTCGCAGCCACGAACGCCGCCCTGCGTGCATTAACCGATCAGGTCCGGCCTCGGCTCGGATCGCCCGTCGATGTCGTGATTCAGCCCGCGCACGACCGCCGCAAGAAGCTCTATCTCACCGACATGGATTCCACGGTCATCGAGCAGGAATGCATCGACGAGCTTGCCGACTTCGCGGGACTCAAAGAACATGTGGCGAAGATCACCGAGCGCGCCATGAATGGCGAGATTGCCTTCGAGCCCGCGCTGCGCGAGCGGGTGGCGCTGCTGAAGGGCTTGCCGCTTTCAGTAATCGATGAAGTGATCGAAAAGCGCATCACGCTGATGCCCGGCGGCAAGACGCTCGTCGCGACGCTGCGCAGGCACGGCGTCCACACCTGCCTCGTTTCGGGCGGCTTCACGCTTTTCACCGGCCGCATCGCCAGGATGCTTGGCTTCGACGAACATCGCGGCAATGTGCTTCTCGCCGAGAACGGCAAGCTCGCCGGCCGCGTCGAGGAGCCTATCCTCGGCAAGGAAGCTAAACTCGCGACTCTGAAAGAGCTGACGGTGTGGTTGAACCTGAAGCCGGTAGACTCACTCGCTTCCGGCGACGGCGCGAACGACATGCCCATGATCGAGGCGGCCGGACTCGGTATCGCCTTCCGCGCAAAACCCGTAGTCGCCGCGAGCGCGCCCGCACGCATCGACCACGGCGATCTCACTGCGCTTCTATACGTGCAGGGTTACCGGCGCGACGAATTCGCCGCCTGACTATGGGATCGTCACCGGCACGAAGCGCTGTTCGCCCGCTCCATTCGTCACCAGCAGCAACGCTGACTTGCGCCCGTCCTTCTTCAGCGCATCGAGCCGCTTCTGGAGATCGGCGGGTGAAGCGATCGCCTGGCCCGTGACCTCCACGATCACATCGCCCGGCGCCACGCGCTGATCCGAGAGCGGCGAATTCGGCTCGATCGAGACGATCATCACGCCCTTCACGCCGCTTCCGACCTTGAAGCGCTTGCGCAGATCGTCGGTGAGCGGCGCGAGCTCGAGCCCCAGCAATCGCTTGGTGGTCGACGGCGTCG
The DNA here is from genome assembly GCA_025929595.1 of Xanthobacteraceae bacterium. GTDB lineage: Bacteria > Pseudomonadota > Alphaproteobacteria > Rhizobiales > Xanthobacteraceae > JAUSIF01. The sequence continues at coordinate 4,798 of JAICQA010000049.1, read as the reverse complement.
ACGGCGCCTGCGGCTTTACCACCGCTTCCTGCGCCTTCTCGCTGTCCTCGAGCCGTCCGAGCGTGATCTTGAGCGTGACTTCCTTGCCTTCGCGCAGCACGACGACCTCGACGCTCTTGCCGACGGCCGTCGCGGCCACCGCACGCGGCAGATCGCGCATCTCGGCGACCTCCTGCCCGTCGAAGCGGATGATGACGTCGCCCGTCTTCATGCCGGACTTCTCGGCTGGCCCCTTCTCCGTCACGCCCGCGACCAGCGCGCCGCGCGCCTTGCCGAGCTTGAGCGTCTCGGCGATCTGCTCGTCCACCGCCTGGATGCGCACGCCGATCCAGCCGCGCCGCGTCTCGCCGAACTCGCGCAATTGGCCGATCACGGCCACGGCTGTCTTCGCGGGAATGGAAAAGCCGATGCCGATCGAGCCGCCGGTCGGCGAGATGATCGCCGTGTTCACGCCGATTACCTGCCCTTCCATGTTGAAGAGCGGTCCGCCCGAATTGCCGCGATTGATCGCGGCGTCCGTCTGAATGAAGTTATCGTAAGGACCCGCGTTGATGTCGCGATTACGCGCCGATACGACGCCGACCGAAAGCGAACCGCCAAGGCCGAACGGATTGCCGATCGCCATCACCCAGTCGCCGACACGAATGAGGTCGGAGTCGCCGAACGACACCGACTTGAGCGGCTTGTCGGGCTTCACCCGCAGCACGGCGATGTCGGTCTTCGGATCGCGCCCGACGATCTCCGCCTTGAGCTTCGAGCCGTCGTTGAAATTCGCGAACACCTCGTCGGCGTCGGCGATGACGTGATTGTTGGTTATGATGATGCCTTCCGGATCGATGACGAAACCCGAGCCGAGCGACGACACGCGCCGCGGACGGTTGCCGTTGTCCTCGCCGCGCCGTTTGAAGAACTCCTCGAAGAAATCGTCGAAGGGCGAACCCGGTCCCTGCCCGTCCGGTTGCTGACCGCGCGGCGGATTGGGGCGCGGCGGCTGCACGGCCTGCCCCCCGCCTACCGACTGCGAGGTCGAAATGTTCACTACCGCGTCAAGCACCTTTTCGGCCACGTCCGCGACCGAGGCCGGGCCGCGCTGCTGTGCGAGCAGCGTCGGCGCCACCGGCAGGACGAGCAGCGCGCCAAGCGCCAGCGTCGCGGCCCCACGGACGGTCGAGCGGAGGAAGAAAGCCTGCGGCGAGGCGGTCATGGACAAACCCTTGTCAGGAAAAGGCAGGAGATAACGGCAAACGCTGCGCCGGGTTTCATCCCCGCGCAAGAAGCATTGTAGATGCTGCCGAATTCCGGCGGAATAGCGGCTCCCGCCGCGGCGGCCTTCGCACGGATGTGATCGCTCAACCGCGCACCGCCCAGACGATGAGCAGTCCGATCACCGCCGACCCGACGCCGACAGCGCGCAACTGCGCTTCCGGTGTTTCGAAGAAATGCGCCATGGCGCGCTTGGTTGCGCCCGGAAAGGCGGCGAAAGCCAGACCCTCGATGACAAAGACAAGGCCGATGGCGGCGATGAAGTCGGTCATCGCCGCCCCCTTTTTAGCGCGAGGCGTTTCCGCTTCCGCTCGCCGGCGCCGGCGTCGCCCCCGCACCGCGCGCGTCGTTGAAGTAACGGAAGAACTCGGATTCCGGCGCGAGCAGCAGCCGCGTCTCGCCCTTCTTCAGGCCCGTTTCGTAGGCCTGCATCGACCGGTAGAAGTCGAAGAAGCCGACGTCACGGCCATAGGCTTCCGCAAAAATGCTGTTGCGCTCGCCGTCGCCTTCGCCGCGGATCTGCTCGGACTTCGAGTTCGCCTCGGCGATCAGCACGGTCACATCGCGGTCGGCGCGCGCGCGCGTCCGTTGCGCCTGCTCCGCGCCCTGCGCCCGGATTTCGGCCGCTTCGCGTTGGCGTTCGGTCTGCATCCGCTGATAGATCGCCTGGCTGTTGGCTTCCGGCAGGTCGGCGCGGCGGATTTTCACATCCACCACGTCCATGCCGAAATTCCTGGCTTCGCGGTTCACCCGCTCCTGAATGCGGGTCATCAGTTGCGAACGCTCGTCGCGCACGACCTGGATAAAGGTCGATTCTCCAAGCACGCCGCGCAGCGACGAGTTCAGGATCGTGGCGAGACGCGAATTGGCGCCCTCGATCGTGCTGACGGATTGATAGAACAAGAGCGGATCGCTGATCTTGTAGCGGGCGAAGGCATCAACCACCAACCGCTTCTGGTCGGAGGCGATGACTTCCTGCGCCGGCAGATCGAGATCGAGAATGCGCTTGTCGATCGCCACCACCGTGTCGATGAACGGCACCTTATAATGCAAACCGGCGTCGCGGATGATGCGGCGAGGTTCGCCGAAGCGAAGCACGAGCGCCTGTTCGGTCTGATGCACAGCGAACAGTGAGGTGTAGCCGATGACCGCAATCACGGCCACGAGGACGGCGATGACGCCGGCGATACCTTTCATCATCGGTTGCCTCCCTGCGTGGCTGCCGGGGGACGCTGCTGTTGCGCCGGCGGAGTCGCCGGACGCGGCGTCGTGCGGCCGAGTTCGCCGAGTGGCAGATACGGCACGACACCGCCGCCATTCTTGGCGGTCGCGGAATCGACGATCACCTTATCCATGCCGTCGAACACACGCTCCATGGTTTCCAGATACATGCGCCGGCGAGTCACTTCAGGCGCCTTGGCATATTCATCGTAGATCTTGACGAAGCGCGCGGCCTGACCGCGCGCGTCGAACACGACGCGCTCGCGATACCCTTCGGCCGCCTGTATGACCCGCGCCGCATCACCGCGGGCTTCCGGTACGACCCGGTTGGCGTAAGTCTGCGCCTCGTTCTGCAGGCGCTCGGCGTCGGCGCGTGCGGCCTGCACGTCGCGGAACGCGTCGATCACCTGTTGCGGCGGATCGACCTTTTGCAACTGCACCTGCGTGATCTGGATGCCCGATTGGTATCCGTCGAGGGTCTTCTGAATCAGCTCCTGCACTGAGGTTTCGATCGCCTGCCGCGCGCCGGTCAGGATCGGCTGAATCTGGTTGCGGCCGATTTCTTCGCGCATGGCGCTTTCCGCCACCGCTTTGATCGTCCCCTCGGGCTGCTGCACGTTGAACAGGTAGTTCGCCGCGTTGCTGATGACCCAGAACACCGAATATTGCACGTCGACGATGTTTTCGTCGCCGGTCAGCATCAGACTCTCCTGCGGCACGTCGCGCATCGTCGTGCCGCGGCGCGGCTCGTCGAGCACGCGCAGGCCGACATCGGTGCGGTTGACGCGCGTGACCTTCGGCGTGAGCGCCGTCTCGATCGGGTAAGGCCAGTGATAGTTGAGGCCGGGCTGCGTGAGTTGCACGAACTTGCCGAAGCGCAGGACGACGCCCTGCTCGTCCGTGTTCACACGATAGAAGCCCGACAGCATCCAGACGGCGACAAGCGCCACGATCAGCAGAATACCGCCGCGTCCGCCGAGACCTCCGGGCAGCACGCCGCGCAACCGGTCCTGGCTGCGTCGAATGAGATCCTCGAGATCGGGCGGTGTCGGACCGCCCGATTGCGGGCCGGAGCCCCACGGACCGCGCGGACCGCCGCCTCCGCCGCCGCCACCCCAGGGTCCGCCGCCCTGATTCTTCCAAGCCATCACATCCTCCGGCGCGGCTTCGCGCGCTTTCATCGGGGCTTATAGGGGACGGAACGGCGCCATTCAACGCGGCGCAACGTGCCGCTTTGGCGTAAATCCAAGTGTTTCCTGAATATTCGATCAATTTGGCGGCAACATTGCCGCCAAAGGCCGCTCACTCGCCGGCAACCGGATGCGCGGCCACGTCGCGATTGGACGAGCGGAAATGGTCGAGCACGAACAGGCGGATCGCCGACGACAGGTTACCCTGCGTACGCGAGGAATCGATGCTTGCGACGAGGTCGGACAGCGTCGCCTTGCGGCGCGCGGCAATTTCTTTCAGCGCGTCCCAGAACGCGTCTTCGAGGCTGACGCTGGTCTTGTGACCCGCGATGACAATCGAACGCTTGACGACCGGACTTTTCATATTACTGCGCCTTTGGACTCGGAAGTGGCGTCCGCTGGGGATGACGCAGGCTTCGCAATGCAACTGACGGCACGCACGCCGATGGCGCCCGCCAGATCGCGGCCGGCCCATGCGCGAGTGTGCGACTCGCAGTCGTGAATAAGAATGACTCTAGGCTCGGCCATCGCTGTCTCCACCCCCCGCTGGGAGACCGCTGATCGAGAAGGATACGTCCGTCCGCCGGTCGATCTTGTGAAGTGTCGGTTGCGAACGGGCGTAACCATATATTTTGCGTCCGGGATCGCAACCCCTATCTGGCGCCACCGCAACGCAATGCCGCATGCGGCGGGCTCCGGCGGCGCGCTGTGCGGGACGCGCACGTTTTCAGGCTTCGGCAGCGCATGCTAGAAGCGGCCCGCCTTTACCGCAGAGAATAAAGTTATGGCCGCCACCCGCACCGAAACCGACACCTTCGGCCCGATCGACGTCCCCGCCGACCGCTATTGGGGCGCGCAGACCGAACGGTCGCTGGAAAACTTCAAGATCGGCGGCGAGCGCATGCCCAAGCCCATCGTGCGCGCCTTCGGCATCGTGAAACGCGCGGCGGCCGAAACCAACGCCGACATGGGCCTGCTCGACAGCAAGCTCTCGGGCGCCATCGTGGAGGCGGCGCAGGAGGTCATCGATGGCAAGCTCGACGAGCACTTCCCGCTCGTCGTCTGGCAGACCGGCTCCGGCACCCAGTCGAACATGAATGCCAACGAGGTGATCAGCAACCGCG
>JAICQA010000009.1 GCA_025929595.1 Xanthobacteraceae bacterium | reverse complement strand
AGGGCCGCGCCGCCGAAATGGCGACCAAGACGGTCGACCGCGTTCTCCCAAGCACCCGGACCATGTGGCACTACAAGCGGACCATCGTGCGCTCGGGCGTGATCGGCACGATCGTCGGCATCATTCCCGGTGTCGGCGAGGACATCGGCGCCTGGATTTCCTACGCCGCCGCTCGGCGCGCCAGTAAAGAGCGCGAACTGTTCGGCAAGGGCTCCCGCGAGGGCCTGATCGCTGCCGAGACCGGCAATAACGCTGCAATCCCCGGCGCGCTCATCCCCGCGCTCACCCTCGCCGTGCCGGGCTCCGCGCCGGCCGCGGTCCTGCTCGCTGCGATGCTCATTCATGGCCTGCGTCCCGGCCCGATGATCATGATCGAGGCGCCGGACTTCGTCTTCCAGGTTGTCTGGATGGTGGTGCTCGCGACAATCGCCATGGGCATCTTCGGCATCCTGCTGACGCGCCCCTTGCTCACGATTCTTCAGGTGCCGCGCGAGCGGCTGATGCCGATCGTGTTCGTGTTGTGCGTGATCGGCCCCTACGCCATCACGCTGCGGCTGTTCGACGTCTATGTGATGGTGTTCTTCGGCATCCTCGGCTTCATCATGCGCGAGATGAAGTATCCGATGGCGCCGCTCGTCCTGGGCATCATTCTCGGCGACATCCTCGACAAGAACCTGCGCCGGGCGCTCGTGCTGTCCGACGGCGATCTGACGCCATTTTTCACACGTCCGATCAGCATCGTGCTCTGGGGAACGACGCTGCTCGTGATCGTGTTTGCCCTGCCGCCGGTACAGCGCGCCATGACGCGCTTCATGCGCTGGGACAATCCGTGAGCGCGGCCGATGCGCCGCGCCTGCGGCTGATCGAGGCGCGCTTCTGCGAACGGCCCGTCAAGCTCCGCCTGCCGTTTCGCTTCGGTGTCGTGACGCTCACCGAGGCGCCGCAGGTCTTCGTGCGCGTACGCGTGAAGCTCAGGGACGGCCGGGAAGGCGAGGGTGTCGCCGCAGAACTGCTGGTCCCGAAATGGTTCGACAAGTCGCCGGAGCTGTCGCACGAGGACAATTTCAACCAGCTCCGCGCGTCGCTTGCGCTGGCGCGACGCGCGCTGATCGCAGCGGACGAAAACACGCCTTTCGGCCTGTCCGCCGCTGTCGAGGCTGCGCACCACGCCGAATGCACGAAGCGCAAGCTCGGCGGACTGGTCGCGTCGTTCGGTCTGGCGCTGCTCGACCGCGCGATCCTTGATGCGCTCGGACGGCTGGAGAACGCGACAATCTTCGATCTCGCCCGCGCCAACCGCTTCGGTCTCGCGGCTGCCACCGCGCCCGATCTCGCGGGCTTCGATCTCGACAAATTCCTCGGCGGGCTGGCGCCGGCGCGGTCGATCCATGTCCGCCACACCGTCGGTCTCGTTGACGCGCTCACCCGCGCCGAAACCGAAGGTAGGCGTCTCGACGACGGCTTGCCGGAAAGCCTTGAAGAGGCGATCGCCGCCTACGGCCACGCCTATTTCAAGCTCAAGGTGAACGGCGACCCCGCGGCCGATGTAGAGCGTCTCGCGCGCATCGCCTCTGTGCTCGACCGCACGTCCCCGCCCTATTTCACGACGCTCGACGGTAACGAGCAATATCCCGACATTGATGCGGTCACGGGCCTGTGGCGGCGCATCGGCGAGGACCCGCGTCTCGCGCGCCTTCGCTCCTCGATCCTGTTCATCGAGCAACCCGTCGCGCGCAGCCATGCGCTGACGAAGCCGGTGGAAAGTCTGTCCGGCAAGATCGCGATTGAGATCGACGAATCCGACGCCGACATCGGCGCCTTTCCGCGCGCGAACGACCTCGGTTATCGCGGTATTTCCTCCAAGGCCTGCAAGGGCTTCTACCGGGCGCTGCTGAACCGGGCCCGCGTGGCGAAATGGAATGCCGAAGCGGGGAGCGAGCGTTTTTTCATGTCGGCCGAGGACCTCACCACCCAGAGCGGCGTCGCCGTGCAGCAGGACTTCGCGCAGGCGCTGCTCGTGGGTGCGACGCATGTCGAGCGCAACGGCCACCACTACGTGGACGGCATGGCAGGCGCGCCGGAAGCGGAGCAGGGCGCTTTCCTCAGCGCGCATCCCGAGCTTTACACGCGCACCAACGATCGCGTCCGCCTCGCGATCCGCAACGGTCAGGCCGCGCTCGGCTCGCTTCACACAACGCCCGGCCTCGCCGTCGGGCCGCTGCCCGATTTTTCCGCCATGACCGAAATGCCGCCGAAGGATTGACGCGATGCGTACCGAAGGACTCTCCATCAACCTCGCCACCGTGCGCGAGCAGTTCACGCTCAGGGAAGCGGTCGAGACCTGCGCGCGGCTCGGCATCACCGCCATCGATCCTTGGCGCGATCAGGTGCAGAAGCAGGGCCTCGAAGAGTCGGCGAAGATCGTCACGGCGCATGGCATGCGGGTCACCGGCCTTTGCCGCGGTGGCTTCTTCCCCGCGCCCGACGCGGCGGGCCGCGCGACGGCCATCGACGACAACAAGCGCGCGCTCGATGAAGCCGCCGCTATCGGCGCCGAATGCCTCGTGCTCGTGGTGGGCGGCTTGCCCGCCGGTTCGCGCGACATCGCGGGCGCGCGCACCATGGTGAGCGAAGGCATCGACGCCTGCCGCGCGCATGCGAAAGCCGTCGGCGTTCCGCTCGCGATCGAGCCCCTGCATCCGATGTATGCCGCCGACCGCGCCTGCGTGAACACGCTCGGTCAGGCGCTCGATATGTGCAACCAGCTCGGCCCCGATGTGGGCGTCGCCATCGACGTCTATCACCTGTGGTGGGATCCGGATTTTGAGGCGCAGATCGCGCGTGCGGGCCGCGAAAAGCGCATTCTGGCGCACCACATCTGCGACTGGCTCGTTCCGACGAAAGACATGCTGCTCGACCGCGGCATGATGGGCGACGGCGTGATCGACCTGAAGCGCATCCGCCGCGCCATCGAGGCCGCCGGCTACGACGGCCCGCAGGAAGTGGAAATCCTCTCAAGCCACTGGTGGTCGCAGCCCGGCGAGCAGGTGATCAGGACCTGCATCGAGCGCTACAACACGGTGTGCTGAATCAACCGATTCCGCTCGTCCCCGCGAAAGCGGGGACCCAGCGCTGGATTCCCGCCAGGGGAGCGAACGCTCGCCGTTCGGTGAGTTAAAGCGCGGGAATGACCGGATTTCGACGCGCCGCCGCCCTCTCTCAGTCGAGCAGCAGCCGCGGCAGCCACAGCGACAGCGCCGGCAGATAGGTGACGAGCAGCAGCACGATGATCATCGGGATATAGAAGACGAGGATGCTGCGCGAGACGGCTTCCATCGATACTTTGCCGATGGCGCAACCGATCACCATCGTCGGGCCGACCGGCGGCGTCAGCAGGCCGATGCCCAGATTGAGAATCATGATGATCCCGAAATGCACGGGATCGATGCCGAAGGTCGCGATCGCCGGCATGAAGATCGGCGTGCAGATCAGCAGCATCGGCGCCAGATCCATGAAGGTGCCGAGCACGAGCAACAGCACGTTCACGTAGAGCAGGAACGTGTATTTATCGCCCGAGACGCTGATGAAAAATTCCGTCGCCAGCGCCGGGATGCGCATGATCGCCATCATGTAGCCGAAGGCGATCGAGAAGCCGATCATGATCATGACCATGCCGATCGTGCGCACCACGCGCCCGATCAGCGCCGGCAGCTCGCGCCACTTCACGTCGCGATAGACGAACATCGTCACGAGGAACGAATAAATCACCGCAACCGCCGCCGACTCCGTCGGCGTGAAGATGCCTGAAAGAATGCCCCCCAGGATGATGACGATGGTGATGAGGCCCCACACGGCGTCGAGCGCGATCTTCAGTGCCTGGCCCAGCGGCACGACTTCGCCCTTCGGATAGTTGTTCCGGTACGAGATGATGAGGACGAGGACGACGAGCGAGAAGCCGAGCAGGAGCGCCGGAATGAAACCGCCGACAAACAGATGCGCGATCGAAATCGTGCCGCCGGCGGCGAGCGAGTAGATGATCATGTTGTGCGACGGCGGCACCAGGAGCGGCTGTAGCGAGCCGGAGATCGTGACGTTCACCGCGAACAGCCGCGGATAGCCGTTCTTGATCATTTGCGGGATCATCACGGAGCCGACCGCCGCCGTATCGGCGACCGACGAGCCCGACAGGCAACCGAACATGGTCGAAGCGACGATGTTCACGACCGCCATGCCGCCGCGCAGGAAGCCGACGAAGACCTTGGCGAGGTTGATCAGCCGCTCCGCCATGCCGCCGACCGCCATGATGCCGCCGGCAAGGATGAAGAACGGGATTGCCAGCAGGGAGAAATTGTCCATGCCGTCGGATGTCTTCAGCATGATGGCTTCGAGCGGCAGGCCGATCCAGGCCGCCGCCGCGATGGAAGCGAGGCCGAGCGCGTAAGCGACCGGCACACCCCCGAGGCAGAGAACGGTGAAAGTACCGATCAGAACGATCCAGTCCATGGCGGCGTCCGATCGCTATTCCGTGGTGAGGCTGCTGGTGGTTTCGATGGATTGCTCCATGAACCACTCCTGCGTCCACATGCGCTCGATGACGAACAGCACCATGATCAGGCCGCCGAGCGGCACCGGCACATAGGCGAAGCCCGCCGAGACGATCGGGAATTCGGCGATGCTCTGGTACCAGGTGGCCTCGACGAGCTTGAGCCCCCACCACAGCATGAACAGGTTCGTCGCCATCATGCAGACTTCGATCAGGAAGCCGAGCACGTTGCGGGACGTTCCTGTCAGGAAGGCCGGCAATAGTCCGACGCCGATATGCAGATATTCGCGGTAGCAGACGCAGGCCGACAGGAACGACAGCCAGATCATCAGGAGTACGGCGAGCGGCTCCGGCCATGATGAAGCGCTGTTCAGCACGAAGCGTGTGAACACGCCCCACGGGATGATCAGCGTAATGATGACGAGGCAACTGCCCGCGATAAACAGCGCGACCTGATGCAATGCGTCCATCGCGCGAATGTATTGCTGCTTCATGCCGTGTGCCGGTTGGAAAAAGCGAGGCCGCTAACCCTGGGGCGCGGCCTCGTCGTGGGGAGGAATTACTTGACGTCCTGAATGCGCTTGATCAGGCCCGCATGGTCCTTGCCGTACTTGTCCCACACCGGCTTCACGGCCTCCTGGAACGGCTTTTTGTCGGCGATCTTGACGATCTGGACGCCGTTGTCCTGCATCTGCTTGATCGCGGCTTTCTCGGCGTCATACCAGAGCTGGCGCTGCTCCTTCTGTGCTTCCTTGCCGAGCTTGGTGATCAGCGCGCGGTCTTCCGCCGAAAGCGATTCCCAGGTCTTCTTCGAGAACACGAGAATCTCGGGGATCATCAGATGTTCGGTTTGTGAGAAGTGCTTGGCGTAGCGGTAGTGCTGGCCGCTCGCATAGCTTGGATAGTTGTTCTCCGCGCCGTCCACGACGCCGGTCTGCATCGCGTTGATGAGCTGGTCGAAGCCCATCGCGACGCCGTTGCCGCCGAGCGCGTTCATGCTGTCGACGAATACCGGGTTGCCCATCATGCGGATCTTCAGACCCTTGAGATCGGCGAGCGTCCGGACCGGATGCTTGCTGTTATAGACGTTGCGCGTGCCGGCATTCATCCAGCAGATGCCGATCAGGTTCGCCTTCGGATGATCGGAGAGCTTCTTCAGCATTTCGTCGCCGATTGGGCCGTCGATCACCTTCTCCATATGCGCGGTGTCGCGGAACATGAAGGGCAGGTTAAAGACGTTGAGCTCCGGCACGATCGGGCCCATCGGGCCTACGCTGATACGCGCGAAGGCGAGCGCGCCGATTTGCGCCTGCTCGATCATTTCCTTTTCGCCGCCGAGCTGCATCGACGGATACATCTGGATGCTGAGCCGGCCGTTAGTTGCGGCTTCCAGCTTCTTGCCCATGCGGACGACGGCTTCGACGGTCGGATAGCCGAGCGGGTGAACGTCGGTGGCTTTGAGCACGAGCTTCTGTTGTGCGATTGCCGGCGCGCTGAATGTGCCGGCCATTGCAAGCACCGCCGCGGCGGCGCCGATCGTCATGACATTACGCCTGTCCATGGAATCTCCTCCCTGTGTGCGCCCCGCGGTTGTTGACGAGCGGGTGGCGTGTTGATCCCGTTCCGCGTGCGTGTTAAGGCATCATATCATATGATGACTTGATTGAAAGGCAAGATGTCTCGGCAATTGGCGAAACAGTCCGAGGGCGGAGCGACCGCCTTTCGTCCGCTCGGCGGGCCGCGCGGCCTCGCCCATGAGGTGGTGCGTCGCCTGAGCGCGGAGATTACGTCGGGCAAGCTGGAGCCGGGCGCGCGCCTGCCGACCGAGCAGGAAATGATTTCCGCCTTTGGTGTCAGTCGCACCGTGATCCGCGAGGCGGTGGCGGCCCTGCGCAGCGAGGGCCTCGTCGTCACGCGGCAGGGCATCGGCACCATTGTTGCCGACGGTACAAGGCGCCCGTTCCGCCTCGACCTCGACGATCGCCGCTCGCTCACCGAGATTCTCGAAGTCGCGGAACTTCGTACCGGCGTCGAGATCGAGGCCGCGGGCCTCGCCGCCGAGCGCGCGAATAGCGCCGCGCTCAAACGCATCGAGGACGCCTTCAAGGAAATCGAGAAGGCGATCGCGCGCGGCGAGGATGCGGTCGATCAGGACTTCGCGTTTCATTGCAGCATCGCCGAGGCCACGGGTAACTCGCAGTTCCGCCGCTTCCTCGATTTTCTCGGCCGCTTCATCATCCCCCGCCAGATGATTCGCGCCGAAGCCGTGGCGGGGGAGAACCGGCCCGCTTATCTGCGCCGGATTCAGAAAGAACACGCCGATATCCGCGACACGATCCGCGCCCACAAGGTTGCGGACGCACGCGCGGCGATGCGCAAGCATCTCTTGAACAGCCGCAAGCGCTACAAGCAGCTTGCCGAAAAGGTCGGGCGCGCCTGAGCGCCGGTCATTCTTTCGGGAAACATCAATGCAACGGGTACTGGTCACGGGCGCGGCGGGTGGTGTCGGTACGCGGCTGCGCAGGCTCATGAAGGGGCTCTATCCGCAAATCCGCTGGAGCGACATCAGGCAGCCCGGCGATCTCGCGGCCGATGAAGAGTTCGTGCAGGCCGACCTTTCCGACATGCGGGCCGTCGAAACGATGGTCGCGGGCATGCAGGGCATCGTTCATCTCGGCGGCTACTCGATCGAAGGACCGTGGGAGACGATCCTGCAGGCCAACATCGTCGGCACGCACAATCTGTTCGAAGCCGCGCGCAAGACTGGCGTGGAGCGTGTGGTGTTTGCGTCGTCCAACCACACCGTCGGCTTCTATCCGCGCAGCCGCCGCATCGGCACCGACGTGACGCTGCGGCCAGATTCGCGTTACGGCGTGAGCAAGGCCTTCGGCGAAGCGGTTGCCGCACTCTATGCGTACAAGCACGGACTGCGCGTGACCTGCCTTCGCATCGGCAACGTTGCCGAGGCGCCGGCCGACCTGCGTCGCATGTCGATCTGGTTGCATCCCGAGGACTTAGTGCAACTGATCCGCATCGGTCTTGAGCATCCCGACTTGCACTATGAAGTCTTCTACGGTGCGTCCGACAACGCGCGCACCTGGTGGGACAACGAGAACGCCTTCCGCTACGGCTATAAGCCGAAACACCGCTCCGAGGATCATCGCGACGTGGCGCTCGCCGCGCAGAAAAAACTCGCCGCCGATCCCATTGGCGACTGGTACGAAGGCGGTCCGTTCTGTAGCGATGAGTTCGACGGCGGCATTGAGCGCGCGCCATACTGATCGGGGGAGAAATGACCGCAGGCATTCCGAAAGAAAAAGCGCCGCCGGGGACGTGGGACACCCACATGCACATCTACGACCAGCGCTATCCGAAGGCAGCGACGGCGAAGATCCTGCATCCCGATGTGTCTGCGGCCGACTACGACCAGATGCGCAAGCGCCTCGGCATCGAGCGCACGGTGGTGGTGCAGCCGACCGCCTACGGCACCGACAACCGTTGCACGCTGGAAGCAATGGTCAATCTCGGGCCCGGCACGCGCGGCGTCGCGGTGGTCGATGAGACCGTCACGGACGCCGAGCTCGACCGCCTGACCAAACTCGGCATCCGCGGCATCCGCTATTTCATGCTGCCGGGCGGCGCGCTCTCGTGGGAGAGCCTGCACACGATGGCCGATCGCGTCGGCAATTTCGGCTGGCACGTGCAGTTGCAGCTCGACGGCCGCGATCTGCCCGAGCGCGAAGGCACGCTGAAGCGCCTGAAGGGCACGCTCGTGATCGACCACACCGGCAAGTTTCTCGAGCCGGTCGAACCCGATCACCCCAGCTTCGTCACATTGCGCCGGATGCTCCAGAACGGCCGCACATGGGTGAAGCTGTCCGCTCCTTACGAGACATCGAAGACCGGCGCGCCGCTCTTTGAAGACGTCGGCAAGCTCGGAAAAATTCTCGCCAAGGATGCGCCCGACCGCATGGTCTGGGCCACGAATTGGCCGCACCCGACGCCGCCTGCGGGCCAGAAGCCCGACGACGCGATGCTGCTCGACGTGCTGCTCGACTGGGTGCCGGACGAAACAGCGCGCCGCAAAGTGCTGGTCGATAATCCCGCCAGGCTTTACGCCTGAAGAAGAGAGCAATCATGGACATCCCGGGTAATCGCTTCAAGCAGGCGCTCAAGGCAGGCAAGGCGCAGATCGGCCTGTGGGGCAGCATTCCGTCGAATTACACGGCGGAGGTCGTTGCCGGCGCGGGCTTCGACTGGTTCCTGATCGACACCGAGCACACGCCGGCGGACATCGAGACCGTGCTCCGCATGGTGCAGGCCGTGGCTCCTTATTCGACGGAGCCGGTCGTGCGCGTGCCGTGGAACGACATGGTCACGATCAAACGCGTGCTCGACATCGGCGTGCGTTCGATCCTGGTCCCGCAGGTTACGACGGTGGAGGAGGCGAAGGCGGCGGTCTCCTACGCCCGTTTTCCCATGAAGGGCGTGCGCGGTGTCGCGGGCACGACGCGCGCTACGCGCTTCGGGCGCGTCAAGAATTACTTCGCGGGTGCCGATGCGGAGGTCTGCGTTCTCTTGCAGCTTGAGTCCGATGAAGCCCTGAAAAATCTCGAAGCGATTGCCGCGATCGATGGGGTCGATGGGGTTTTCATCGGCCCGGCCGATTTGCACGCGTCGCTCGGTCGCCTCGGCGAAATCGCGAATGAAGAGGTGCTTCCGATCATCGACGACGCGATCCGGCGCATCGTGAAGGCCGGGAAGGCGCCGGGCATTCTCACCGCGAATGAAGATCTGATCCGCCGCTGGCTCAAGCTTGGTGCCACTTTTGTCGCGGTCGGGGCGGATGTCGGCATCCTCGCCCGCGGCGCCGACGCGCTCGCCGCGAAGTTCAAGGGCTGACTTTTTCCCTCCTCATCACCGGGCCGTCATGCGAGGCGAAGCCACGCATGACGTGACCCGGTGATCCAGTGCAGAATGCGACGTTGCGTTCTGGATGGCCGGGTCAAGCCCGGCCATGAGGGAGAAGAGATTTGACAGATATCTCGAACCAATCGCCGCTCCCCAGCATCCGCGCCTGTGTCTTTGACGCCTACGGCACCCTGTTCGACTTCGGCTCCGCGGCGCGCGCGTGCCGCGACGAGCTTGGCGCCGACGCCGACAAACTCACCGCACTCTGGCGCGAGAAGCAGATTTCCTACACGTGGCTGCGCGCGGTGCAGAACCTGCACGCCGATTTCTGGCAGGTGACGGGCGATGCGCTCGACTTCGCGCTGGAGTCGCTCGCTATCGACAAGCCCGGCCTGCGCGACCGGCTGATGAATCTGTATCTCACGCTTGAGCCGTTTCCCGAGGCGGCGGATGTCCTGAAGCGCTTGAAGGCCGCGGGCATGCGCATGGCGATTTTGTCGAACGGCTCGCCCGATATGCTGGCGCCGCTCGTGCGCGCCGCGAAGTTTGAATCTTTTTTCGACGCCGTACTGTCGGTGGAAGAGGCGGGCGTGTTCAAGCCGCATGCGAGCGTCTATCAGCTTGCTGTCGATCGCTTGGATGTCCCCGCCGCTGCGATCTCGTTTCAATCTTCGAATGCCTGGGACGCCTGGGCCGCGAGCGCCTTCGGCATGAAGGTCGTCTGGTGCAACCGCTACGGTCAGCGACCGGAGCGGCTCCCCGGCAAACCCGACCGTGAGGTCAAATCGCTTGCCGAGTTTCCGACGCTGGTGGGGGTGAATTGATTCTCGTCGTCCCGGGCGAGGGCGAAGCCCGAGACCCGGGACCGTCATCCACAAATTCTCCCTCATGGCCGGGCGAAGACCCGGCCATCCAGAGCAAGCGGCACGGCCGGCTGGATGCGCGGGTCAAGCCCGCGCATGAGGATTCTCACTTCTCCCGCAACAGCACAGCACCCTTGTGCAGCGGCTGCACCGTGCGCTCGTAGATCGAGAGCCATCCACTGTCGTGCTTGATGGGGAACGGCTTGAGCTTCGCACGCCGCGCTTCCAGCACGGCGTCGGAGACTTCCAGCACGACCGACTTCTTCTCGACGTCGACCGCGATGATGTCGCCATCCTCGACAAGCGCGAGCGTCCCGCCCATCGCGGACTCCGGCGCCACTTCGCCGAGCACGAGTCCCTTGTTCACGAGCCCCGAAAGCTGGCCGTCCGTGACGACCGCAACCTCCGGCCCGAGTCCGGCGCCATCGACCTGAAACACGAGCCGCGACGCGCCGCCCATGCCCGGGCCGCCATGAATGCCCTGGCCGCGCAACACGACCGCCTGGCCTTTTTTGATCTTGCCGGCCTTGAGCGCGGCTTCCGCATCGGGCGAATTCTCGAACACGATCGCGGGCCCGCGGAAGGAGAGCGGCCGTCCTTCACCGCGCAGGCCGATCTTCACGATGGCGCCGTCCTGCGCAAGGTTGCCGCGCAGGATCACGATGCCGGGCTTGGTCGCGAACGGCCGTTCGAGCGGGCGGATGACTTCCGGGTTCGTCACCTTCACGCTCGCGAGATTGTCGGCGAGCGTCTTGCCGGTCACGCTCATCGCGGATGTTTCCAGCATCGACTCAAGCTGCTTCATGATGCCGATGGCGCCGCCGGCCGCCTCGAATTCCTCGATCGTGTTCTTGCCGATCGGCATCACCGCGGAGAGGATCGGCACGCGGTCCGCGAGCACCTCGAACAGCTCGTATACGTTCGCGTCCACCTGCGCCTCGTGCGCGATTGCCTGCAGGTGCTTGATGCAATTGATCGAGCCCGAGACCGCGAGCACGACCGCGGCGGCGTTCAGGAACGCGCCCTTGGTCAAAATCTCGCGCGGCTTCAGGTCGTCCCACACCATCTGCACGATGCGTTCGCCCGCGTTCTTGGCGTAGGCGAACATCTTCGGGCTGTTGGCTTCGACCGGCGCGCCGCCGGGCAGGCTCATGCCGAGCGCCTCGACGACCGAATGCATCGAGTTCGCCGTCCCCATGCCGGCGCACACGCCGGGACTCTTGATGGCGTTGTCCGCCATGCCCTTGAGGTCGTCAAAGCTGAGCGCGCCGGCGACGTGATGTCCCGCGCCGAGGAAGACTTCCTCGATATCGACGTGATGGCCTTTGTACTCGCCGGCTCTCTGGTAGCCGCACAGCACCGAGATCGACGGAATGTTGAGCCGCGCCGCGGCCATGAGGTGGCCCGGCGGGGTCTTGTCGCAGGACGACAGGAACACCATGCCGTCGAGCTGCGCGCCCTCGACCTGCACTTCGATGTCGTTGGTGATGAGGTCGCGGCTCGGCAGCAGGAATGTGCCCGCGCGGCCCGCGCTTGTAATGAAGTCGCTCACCGCCATGGTGCGGATCTCGAATGGCAGGCCGCCCGCGACGCGGATCGCGTCCTTCACCACCTTGGCGATACCGTCGAGATGGCTGAAGCAGATCGAGAGTTCCGAGGAGGAGTTCACGACCGCGATCTTCGGCTTCTCCATGTCGGCGTCGGAGAGGCCGAGTGCGCGCCATTGCGCGCGGCGTACCGCCCAACGCGAGGTGCCCGGCTCGAAATTGCTGCGCAGTTGCTTTTTCATCGTTATCTCCGCGCGGCTATTCCGCCGCCGTTGCCGGCTTTGCTCCCGCTTTCTTCGTCACTTCCACGATGCCGCGGTCGGCATCGACCTTCACCCAGTCGCCGGTCTCGATCACTTCGAGCGGGTCGCGATCGAAATCGCTCATCGACGGCACGCGCGTCACGACGGCGCCGAGCGCCGCCTTCGTGGTCATCTTGCTGAACAGCATGGCCTTCGGCGCGGCACCGGCAACGCGCGCAAGGTGAAAGAAGTGCGAGTAGCCGGACGAGCCCTTGGCGCCCGGGAACACCAGCACCTTGTCCTTGAAGCTCTGGCCGACGAGCTCATGCCGCCGCTCGATGATCGTGCCGGTGTTGGAGTCGATACCGCCCCAGCCCGACACCGTGTCGTGCGTCGTGATCGCCTCGCCTTCGGCGACGCCGCCCACGACCTTGCGCCCTTTGATGGTGATCGTGGTCATTGCAGGCCTCCCTGCCAGCGGCCGGTGAGCGCGGCGTTGACGCAGTCCTCCACCGTGCCGAACCAGCACTGGCACTTCATGATGGCGGGCAGGTAATGCGCCTGCTTCGCTGAATCCGTCGCCACAACCTGCGTTCCGTTCGGCATGACACGGCCGATGGCTGGGCAGGTGTCGCTCATCAGGTGGCCGCCCGCTTTGCGGATCATATCGCCGTAGCCGTTGAGTTCGGCGGTGTCGCGTAGCGCGCGCGGCGTGAACACCCAGAGCTGCGTGTTCGGCGAGAGCTTCCGGCCATCGAGGAGCTTCGCGATCGTCCACACTTGCTCGATGGAATTGTGCGGGCAGCCGAGCATGATGAAATCGACGTCGGCGCTTTTGGCCGACGAGTTCAGGTTGTCGTAAGCGACCTTGCGCTCGGCCGCGCCGTATTTGAGCCGCGCCACCGGCTTCTTCGCGCCGAAAGCGTCCTCGACTGTGTTCGCTTCCGGCGTCACGCCCGGCACATGATACATCTCGATGCCGCCCGACGATGCGCCGGCCGCGCCGAAATGCTTGAGCTTGATCATGCTCGGCACCTTGCGGATGCCGTCGAGAACCGGAATGTCCTCCTGCACGATCTCGCCGATCGCGTAGCCGAGCAGGCCCCAGTCCATCATGCTGTCGACGTCGATCTCGACATCGACCAGATGCGTGCCGAGCCGGTTTTCGGGGATGTGATAGCCCCAATAGGGAATCTTGCCGGTGATGCTTGCGGCACCCGTGCTTTCGCGGCCCTCGGTATTCGTGCGCGCACCGAGCACGGAGTTGCAATAGACGACGGCGGAGGATTCCATCCACGCGCAATGTTCGCCGCGTACCGGGACGTTCCCGACCTGATAGGGCGTGCAGGTGTTGAACATCGCGACGCCGCGCTCGCCGAAATAGCGTTCGGCCTGCTTCTGGCGGTTGACCGCTTCCTCCGCGACACCGGTGACGTGCGCGTTCTGGGTGTCGATGCCGTGGATGAGCTGGCAGGTGTAGACTTCCGCCTGCGGCGTCTCGACCACTTCGTCGCTGTCGAGATTGAACTTGGAGAACACGGCGTCCATGCCCTTCTCGGCAAAAGGCTTCATGGGCGGCGAGCCTGCGTTCCATGTCCCGGCAACGTTTGTGACGTTGACGAGCCGTTCCGCGCCGAGCGCCTCGCCATAGCGGACCAGAAGGTCCATCGCCTTTTGCTTCGCCTTGCCCTTCGCGCCGTCGAGCATGGCCTTTTCGTCGTCGGCGAGTTTCATCGCGTCACCATGGCTTGTCGGTCCGGTCGAGATTGTCAGTCAGCCGCTTTTGCAAAGCCGCCACGTCGATCTGATGCACGCTGCCCGAACCCGCGAGATCGAGTGCGTGCGCTGCGGCGGCACCCATCGCAATGCACGGCCCCATGACGCGCACGCTGGAAAGCGCCGCTACGTCCGCGTCGATGCAGCGGCCGGCGGCGACGACATTGTCGCCGTCGGCCGGAACGAGGCTGCCGAGCGGCACATAATGGACGTGGTCTTCCGGAAAGACGTGCCAGTGATGGCCCGAGCTGTGATCGTGCAGTTCAATCGGCCAACTCGTGCGTGCTACCGCGTCCGGAAAGCGCGTGCCGTTCGTCACATCGTCGGCCGTGAGCTGCTGCCGCCCCACGATCCAGCGTGTCTGCCGGATACCGGGAAAACCGAAGGCACGCACCCGCGACCGGCCGAAGCATTCGGGAAATTCCGTTTGCAGAAAATGCACGGCGCGCTCGGCCTGATCTTTTCCCTCGAGCGCTTTTTCCGAAGCTGCGAGCGGCTCGAGCGGCGTCTCGACATGCGTGACGTTCATCGCGGCCACGCCGCGGCCCGGGATGATAAAGGCGAGACCTTCGCGACGCAGCAACCCGTACTGCTCGCCCTTTTCCTTCATCTTCGCGGAGATTTCTTCGCGTGTCGGCTGCTTCGCCTCGTCGATATTCTCAAGCACCACCATCTGTGTGCCGAAGACGCGGTTCTGTTCCGGCTCGCGGCACGCGAAGCCAGCCTGCCAGGCAAGCGCGGCGTCGCCGCTCGCGTCGACATAGCCGGTCGCCTTTACTGTTACATCGCCGTAACGGGTCGCGAATTCGAGCGACTTCACGCGGCGGCCGTCCACATTCACCTTGCGCAGGATGGCGCCGAGGAGCGGCGTAACGCCGGCCGCCTGCACCGATTTCTCGACCCAGCGGCCGAACGCGACCTCGTCGTAATAAACGACGGTCGTGTGCGGCCCGTGCCGGTAGTAGAGCGCGTTCGGGATCTTCTCGAGCGCGTGCAGGAAATCGTCGGCGATGAGATGCGTGAACTGATAGCCATGCGTGCCGTTCGAGAACAGGCCGCAGAACGTGCCGATGATCGAGTTCACCGCCTGTCCGCCGAGTGCCGGCATACCGTCCACGAGAATGACCTTGCGTCCAAGCTTCGCGGCTTCGAGCGCCGCCGACATGCCGGCGGCGCCGGAGCCGACGACGCAGATATCGGCGCTTACTTCGTATGCGCCCGCGCCGTTGCGTTTGACGGTTTTCGTTCTCGCTGTCGGCGCCGACTCGGCCATGCCGCACTCCAATTGTCACTGCGTTGGTGGCCCGTTCAGGCCGGGGCAAGTTATTGCAATTCCAACGGGGGCAGAACCGCGAATCTTGCGCTTTCAGCTAACCTGAATCGCGAAGGATGTTGTGCGGCTAAGGAAGATTCCATGGTGGAACAGGTAAGAATGCAGCTCGCACCGCCGCCAGCAATGCCTGCACGCGCGCCAGCCCGACGCGGCTTTGCGGAATAAATGCCTTCAGCCAGTGGTCGGGCAGCGGAAAGTCGGTCATCACCGGAACGAGCGTTCCCTCCTTCCGCGCCTGCTTCGAAATCAGCTTGGATAGGACAGCAATACCGCCGCCGTCTTTTGCCGCTTCGACGATGATCTGAATGTCGTTCGACATGAATTTCGGACGCACTTGCACACTGATCGGTCCGCGCTTGCTCCCGAAGGTCCAGGTTGCGCCCGCGGGTTGAAACACGAGGCAATCGTGATTGGCGAGGTCGCGCGGATGCTTCGGTTCGCCGCGCGCCTTGAGATATTTCGGCGATGCGCAGGCGATGCGAGGGTAGGGCAAGAGCGCCTCTTCGACGACGTTCTCGAAGGACGCCGGTAGCAGGCCAAGGACGACGTCGAAGCCCTCCTCGATCGGATTGACCGAGCGGTCCATCAGAACCACTTCGAGCGTGACGCGCGGATGCGCGCGCTGGAAATCCGTGAACACCTTGCCGAGGTGCAGGTTGGTGATTGCCGCGGGCGACTTCACGCGGATATGGCCTTCGAGTTCGCCCGGCGCGCGCAGGCTGCCGGCGACAAGGTCGTCATACTCGGTGATGATGCCGCGGATCGTCGGCAGATATTGTTCGCCGACTTCCGTGAGCCGCACGCGCCGGGTCGTGCGTTCGAGCAGGCGCGAACGCAATTGCCATTCGAGCTGATTGACGCGCTTCGATACGACCGACGGCGCGACCGATAACTGCCGCGCCGCTTCGGAAAAGCTTCCGCTGCGGGCGGTGGCCAGAAAGGCCTTCATATTCAGGATCGTGTCCATTGGCGTCGGGGCTTATGGCTTTTTTGATTATTCGCAGTTTTGCGCAGAATCTCCGGGTCCGCCAAGTGCTTTGGAGCGATTTCGAAGTGAACGGTGCTTGACGCCGGTATCGGCTGGTGGAATCAATAGAACAAAACAGGAACAATCTATGCCGACTGAAACCACCCATTCCGCCAGCGAGATTCCGCCGGAAACAACCGTTTCCCCGGCCAGCCTGCGCATTGCGATCGAGCGGCTCGCCCGTCCGGCCACCGATCCCGGCTCGCTTTCTTTGGGCGAAACGGAGATCGACCGCACTTTGGGGGGCGGGCTGATGCGCGGCGCGCTACACGAAGTGGCACCCGCGGCCGAGGGCGATGGGCCTGCAGCGGGCGGCTTTTGCGCCGGCATTCTCGTTCGTGCGCTGGCGGGTGAGAAAAGAAAACCGCTGCTCTGGATTCGACACGACCTCGCGACGGTTGAAGACGGCGCGCCGTATGGTCCCGGTCTCGCCGCGTTAGGGCTCGACGTCGCGCGCATCTTGTTCGTGCTCGCCGCGAATACGAACGAAGTGCTGGAAGCGATGGAGCACGCGCTGCGTTCCGCCACGCTCGCTGCCGTCTTCGGCGAAATACGCGGGACGACGAAGCTCGACCTGCGCGCCTCGCGCCGGCTTGCGCTCGCCGCCGGTCATGGTGCCACGCCCGCGCTCCTGCTGCGCCTCGGTGCGGGCGACGGGCTGCGCGCGCCCGTTGCCGCTGCGACGCGCTGGCGAATCGCTTCGCTCGCGTCCGGCGACGCGCCCGCGAATGGCCCCGGCATGCCGCGCGTCAAAGCCGATCTCATCCGCAATCGCCGCGGCCCCGCGGCCTGTTTCTCACTTGAGTGGCGTACCCATGACCGAATCTTCCGTATCCCGGCGCTACGCGAGCGTCTGGCTCCGCCGCCTGTCGGCCGACCGCATCATGCGCCGGCGCGGGCAGAGCGGCGCGCCTCCGCTTGAATCTCCGCTCGTCGTTGTCGGCGATCGCAAGAGCGCACTTTCCATTGTGGCGCTCGACGACGCTGCAGCAGCGCTTGGTCTTGCAGAGGACATGGCGCTGGCGGAGGCCTGCGCCCGCTTTCCATTGCTTGAAGTTGCGCATGAGGACCTAGCAGCTGACGCGGCATTGTTGGGATCGGTCGCGGAATATGGCCGCCGCTGGACGCCGCTCGTTGCCTGCGATGCGCCGGACGGAATGTTTCTCGACATTACTGGTTGCGCGCATCTGTTCGGCGGTGAGGCCGAGCTTGGCAAAGATTTGCGCACACGCCTGACGCGCCAGGGATTTCATGTCCGTGTTGCGATTGCATCGACGCCGGGCGCGGCCTGGGCGCTTGCTCGCTTCGGCATGGAAGCGATTTTGCCGGAAGGATCGGAGCGGCGGACGTTGGCGAAGCTCCCGCTCGCCGCCCTTCGCATCGACGGCGAAACCGTCGCCGCGCTCGCCCGCGTCGGGCTGAAGAAGATCGGTGATCTTTATGAATTACCGCGCGCGCCGCTCGCCGCGCGCTTCGGCAAGACGCTGCTGGAACGGCTGGATTGCGCACTCGGCCTGCTTGAAGAGCCGCTCTCGCCGCGCCTCGAAGTTGCTCCCTATATGGCCGAACGGCCTTTCGCGGAGCCGATCGGCCGCGAGGAAGACGTGCTGGGCGCCGTCGCCTCTCTCGCGGAAAAACTATCCGCGATGCTGGAGCGGCGCGGGGAGGGCGCACGCCGCCTCGAACTCTCTTTATTCCGCGCCGACGGCGCCGTCTTCACCGTCACCGCCGCTACGTCTCGCGCGACCCATGACGCGGAAGCCATCGCCGATCTCTTCTCCACGCGGCTCGACGTGCTGCGCGACGAACTCGATCCCGGCTTTGGTTATGACCTCGTGCGTTTCTCGGTGCTCGCCGCCGACCGCATCGATGCCGCCCAGGCGGACCTTGCCGGGCCCGATAACGCGGAAGAACTGGCGCGGCTGATCGATCATCTCGGCGCGCGGTTCGGCCCGTCGCGGATCGTGCGTCAGGAGGCGTTCGAGAGCCATCTGCCCGAGCGTGCCGTGCTGCATGTGCCCGTGAGCGGTGTCGGCGCGGCGGCTTGGAAAATTGCCGAACCCGAAGTGCCGCCCGAGCGGCCGATGCGGCTTCTGCTCAAACCCGAGCCGGTGGAAGAAGTAGTCGCAATGGTGCCCGATGGCCCGCCCGCGCGCTTCCGCTGGCGGCATATCCTGCATGAGGTCGCTCGCGCCGAAGGACCGGAGCGCATTGCCGATGAATGGTGGCGCACGGCGGAAAGCCGCCCGACCCGCGACTATTACCGCATCGAAGACAGGGAAGGCCGCCGCTTCTGGCTGTTCCGTGAGGGCCTGTTGGGACGCGACGAAAAAAGCCTATTGGAGCGCGAAAAAGAAAGAAAAGGTTTGTTGACGCGCAAAGAACATATGCCGCCGCGCTGGTTCATGCACGGGAGTTTCGCATGAGCTACGTCGAATTCGCCTGCGCTTCGAATTTCTCGTTTTTACGCGGGGCCTCGCATCCCGAAGAACTGGCCCTGCAGGCGGACGCAATCGGTCTCAAGGGTCTTGGTCTCTGTGACCGCAACTCGGTCGCCGGCGTCGTGCGCGCGCACGTCTTGAAGCGCGAGAAGGAATTGCCGCTGCGCTATCACCCTGGCGCGCGGCTCGTCTTTGCGGACGAGACACCCGACATCCTCGCCTATCCGCGCGACCGTCCGGCCTGGGGCCGTCTTTGCCGCCTGCTCACGCGCGGCAACCTGCGCGCCGAGAAAGGCGACTGCATTCTCTATCTCGACGACCTGCTCGAATTTGCCGAAGGGCTGGAGCTGATCGTCATGCCGGAATCGACGCGCGACACGCCGCCGGAATTCTTGCATCACGCACGCCAGTCTTATGTGGAAGACGTCAGTCCGCGGGATGTTGCGCCAGAGACAACAAAAATATGGAAGACCAAAACCGGCGTTTCATTGCGAGCCTTTGAATCGAAGCACGAGCCGGGCGATCACCTTTCGCTGCTGAAGGAAGCAGCCCCCGGCCGCGTGCGGTTGGCCGCTCGCATGCTGCATCGGGGCCGCGACCGTGCCGGGCTTGAAGCGCGCGCCGCTCTGGCGCGCGAGTTCGGCCTGCCGCTCATCGCCGTCAATGATGTGCTCTATCACCATTCCGAGCGGCGCGAGTTGCAGGACGTCCTCACCTGCATTCGTCACCACGTCACTATCGACACGGCGGGACCCCTGCTCGCCGCCAACGCCGAGCGGCATCTCAAGCCGCCGCAGGAAATGACGCGGTTATTTCGCGATCACCCCGAAGCGATAGAAGAGACATTGCGGCTCGACGCAGTGCTGACGTTCTCGTTGGACGAACTGCAATATGAATATCCGCTTGAGACGCGCGAAGGCTTCGCGACGCCGCAGGAGGCGCTGGAGCATT
>JAICQA010000153.1 GCA_025929595.1 Xanthobacteraceae bacterium | reverse complement strand
TTATGCGTGCCTGTGGAAAGCGGCGGCGAGCGTCGGTTACCGCCGGCATGTGGTGCAGCACATCGCCCATGGAAGAGGTCTTGATGAACAGGATTTCGGTCATGGAACGCGGCCGGCCCGGATTCCCGCTTGATTTGAGGGGCGCGTCCGCATAGGCCGTTGGCGGGCCGGGTGCAAGCTGACCGACCACCCGTGACCCCCGAGATTGCCATGACAGCCACACTCGACAAGCTCAAGATCAAGCTCTTCACCGACGGCGCCGACAAGGCGCAGATCGCGGAGATGGCGAAGCTCAAATACGTCGCGGGCTTCACAACCAATCCATCGCTGCTGAAAAAGGCGGGCGTGAAGGATTACGAATCCTATGCCCGCGAACTCGTGGCCGTGGTGCCAGACCGGCACATCTCCTTCGAGGTGATCTCCGACGACATCGAAGAGATGGTGGCGCAGGCGCGGCTGATTACGACCTGGGGCAAGAATGTCTATGTGAAACTGCCGGTGATCAACACGAGGGGCGAGTCGCTGATCGAGGCGATCCGCCTGCTCTCGAACGAGGGCGTGAAAATCAATGTGACGGTCGTGACGACTGTCGATCAGGCGAAGCGCGCGACGTCGGCGCTTGCGGGCGGGCCGGGCGGCTGCGTATCGGTGTTTGCGGGACGGCTCGCGGATCTCGGCATCGATTATGTGCCGCTGGTCGAGACGGCGGTCGCCGCCGCGCGCGGAACAAAGCAGGTCGAAGTCATCTGGGCGTCCACGCGTGAGGTATGGAACGTGATCGAGGCCGATCGCATGGGCGCGCATATCATCACGGCACCGGCCGACATCCTGAAAAAGCTGCCCGCACTCGGCACAAAGACCGCAGAGCAACTCGCACTCGACGGCGTGAAGGCCTTTTTCGACGATACGCAGGCGGCGGGATTGTCGCTTCGGGTCGCGGGTTCGAGCCGAACGGCGGCAGAATAGCCAGCCCTGTAAACCATTGACATGATTTGTGAGCCGAGTGCGGCGGGGCGTCCGTTCGCCTGCCACCGGGCCGCGTGGTAGGACTTCGTGCAGGCGAGGGGTTTGTCAGTCTGATGTCATCCGCAACAAAGCGCGAAGAGTCGCCGGCCCAGGGTTCCGTCCGCATCGGAGTCGTGGGCGTCGGCATCATGGGCTTCAACCATGCGCGCGTGCTGTCCGAATTGTCCAATGTCGAACTCGTCGGCGTTGCCGATCCGGACCGCAGCCAGGCGATGCGGGTCGGCAAGGCGCTCAGTTGCGATGCGGTCGCCGACCACAAGAACCTGATCGATCTCGGGCTCGACGCGCTGGTTATCGCCGCGCCCACCCATCTGCATCACCAGATCGCGCTCGATTGCATCGCGGCAGGCATCCATGTGCTGGTCGAGAAGCCGATCGCGCCGAGCGTGGAAGAGGGACGGCAGATCGTCGCCGCGGCTCGCACCAAAGGCGTCAAGCTGATGGTCGGCCATGTCGAACGCTTCAATCCGGCCGTGCAGACGATCAAGCAGGCGCTGAAGGGTGAGAACATCCTTTCCATCGGCATCACGCGCGTCGGTCCGTTTCCGCCGCGCATGTCGAATGTCGGCGTCGTCATCGACCTCGCGGTGCACGATATCGATCTGATCTGCTGGTTCACCGAATCCAACATCGTCGAAGTGCAACCGCAGCTCACGAGCGTGCGTGCGAAGCGTGAAGACATCGCGCTCCTGCAATTCCGTACCGAGTCCGGCGTGCTCGCCCACATCAACACCAACTGGCTCACGCCCTTCAAGGCGCGCACCGTGCATGTCGCGACGCGCGACAAGTATGTGATCGGCGATCTCATCACGCGGCAGGTCACCGAGTGCTTCGGCTTCCAGCCCGACGGCAGCTATTCGATGCGGCACCTGTCGGTCGGCCATGCCGAGCCGCTGCGCGCCGAGCTTGTTTCTTTCGTCGATTCCGTTCGCTCCAATTCCGAGCCGTCGGTCACGGGCGAGGAGGGGGTGGCGAGCCTCGAAATTGCGATCCGCTGCCTCAACGGCACCGGCGAAGCGGCGCCGAAAGCCGCGCGCCTCGTCGGTTGAACTGAAAACTTCATGAACCAGCACGCCAAGCTCGATCCTGCGCCGATCCCGTTCATCGATATCGCCGCGCAGCGCCGCCGGCTGGGCAGGTCCGTGGACGACGCCGTCGCGCGCGTGCTTGCGCACTGCCAGTTCGTCATGGGACCGGAGGTGCGCGAACTCGAAGCGCGGCTCGCCGAATTCTGCGGCGCGCGCCACGCGATTTCGTGTGCGAGCGGCACCGACGCGCTGTTGCTGGTGCTGATGGCGAAGAACATCGGACCGGGCGACGCGGTGATCTGTCCATCCTTCACCTTCTGTGCGACGGCGGAGGTGGTGGCGCTCACGGGTGCGACGCCGGTGTTTGCCGAGGTCGATGAAGCGACCTTCAATCTGAGTGCCGATAGCGTCCGCAAGGCGGTGGCGACCGCGCGCAAGCTCGGCCTGAAGCCGAAGGCGATCATTCCCGTCGATCTGTTCGGCCTGCCGGCGGATTTCGAGCCGATCCTGAAGGTGGCCGCGGACGAGAACCTGTTCGTGCTCGACGATGCCGCGCAAAGTTTCGGCGCCACGTACAAGGGCAAGCCGCTTGGCACGTTCGGTCTTGCGACGGCCACGAGCTTCTTTCCGGCGAAGCCCTTGGGCTGCTATGGCGACGGTGGTGCGATTTTCACCGACGACGACGCGCTGGCTGAAGTCATCAAGAGTCTCCGCGTGCATGGCCACGGCAGCGACAAGTACGACAATGTGCGGATCGGCATGACCGGCCGCCTCGACACGATCCAGGCGGCCATCCTGATCGAGAAGATCAGGATTTTCCCCGAGGAGATCGCAGCCCGCGACCGTATCGCGCGCCGATACAACGACGGCCTGCGTGACGTCGCGACGTTGCCGGAAGTGCCCGTTGGCTTCACCTCGGTCTGGGCGCAATACACGATCCGCCTTGCCTCGGGGCGGCGCGATGCGCTGGCCAATGCGCTGAAGGCCGAGGGCATTCCGACCGCGATCTACTATCCGATCCCGCTGCACAAGCAGGTGGCCTATCGCGGTTTTCCGTCGGTGGACGGCGGACTCACGTTGAGCGAGCGGCTGGCCGCCGAGGTCATCAGCCTGCCCATGCACGCCTATCTCGATCCGGCGACGCAGGACCGCGTGATCGACGCCGTGCGGCGCGCCCTCGCGCGTTGAGGCCGACTCGCGCTAAAGCCTCCCCATGATACGGCGGATTGCGACCGTCGGCGGCTGGACGCTGGTCTCGCGCGTCACCGGCTTCCTGCGCGACGTGGTGATGGCGGCGATTCTCGGCGCCGGGCCGATTGCCGACGCATTCGTCGTCGCCTTCCGCCTGCCGAACCATTTCCGGGCGATCTTCGCCGAAGGCGCGTTCTCCGCTGCTTTCCTGCCGCGCTACGCGGCGACTCTCGAAATCGACGGGCTTGTGGCAGCGAGGGCGTTCGCCGACCGCCTCGCGGCGGCGATGGTCGTGCTGCAACTCGTGCTGCTCGCGGTCGCGCTGTTCTTCACGCCGCAGGTTGTCGGCGTACTTGCGCCGGGGCTGACGGGCGAGCGGTTCGATCTCGCGGTGGCCTTCACGCGCATCACGTTTCCTTATCTCGCATTGATTTCGCTTGAGACGCTGATCGCGGGGACGCTCAACGCCAATCAGCGCTTCGCGGCCGCGGCAGCGGCACCAGTGCTGCTCAACATCAGCATGATCGGCACGCTGTTGATGGCGGGATTGTTTCCGACCGCCGGTCATGCAGCGGCGTGGGGGGTGCTTGCGGCGGGCGTTCTCCAGGCGCTGTTCGTTGCCGCCGACGCGGAGCGCAACGGCTTCGGGGTGCGGCTGAAGATGCCGCGGCTCGACGCGCCGACGAAAAAATTTCTCAAGGCGCTCGGGCCGGCGATCATCGGGGCGGGGGGGGTGCAGCTCGCACTCTTTGCTGACACCATTATTGCGACGTTCCTGCCTGAGGGGGCCCTCTCGACGCTTTACTACGCCGATCGCATTCATCAATTGCCGATCGGCGTCGTCGGAATCGCGGTTGGAATCGTGCTGCTGCCTGAAATGTCACGGCGGATCGCGGCGGGCGATAAGGCGGGGGCGGCGGAAGCGCAGGGAAAGGCGATCCTGTTCGCGATGCTGATCGCTATTCCATTCGTGGCCGGCGCACTCGCCATTCCCGAGCTGGTCATGCGCGCGCTGTTCGCGCGCGGTGCATTCTCGGCAAGCGATGCGCATGCGGCAGCCGCGGTGCTCGCGGCCTATGGGACGGGGTTGCTCGCCTTCGTGCTGATGCGCAGCTTCATCGCGCCGTTCCACGCGCGCGGCGACACCACGACGCCGGTGAAGGCCGCACTGACAGCGGCGGCCGTCAATATCCTGCTGAAAATCCTGCTGGTCGACTCGCTCGGCGTCGTGGGTCTCGCGCTGGCAACATCGGCGGGCGCATGGCTCAATCTCGCGCTCCTGATCTGGTTCGCGCAACGGCAGCGGCTGGAGAGCCCAGGTGTAGACTTCGGCCAGGTTGTGCGGCTGCTCGGCGCGGGGGTCGTGCTGGGCGCCGTTCTGTTGTTCGCTGAGCGCTCGCTCGCGCCTCTTTTCGCGGGCATGACCTTGCACGACGAGGCGACACTGCTCGTCATGCTTCTCGGCGGCGCAGCCGTCTATATCGCGCTTGTGATCGGCTTGCTGGGTGCAAGCTGGCTCAAGGGCCTCGCACGAGAGCGGTCGACCGCGCCGGTGCATCCGGAGGCGCCGGCCGCCGACTAGCTCCGTGTTTTCACGGGTTCCCTCGCGCTGCAACATGCGTTATTCACGGCGGCCCCGAAGGTTCGCCATGCATTTCCGCCTGACCCGCTTCTTCCTTTTTGCCGCGCTGCTGCTCGCGCTCGCCGCCTGCGGCGACAATGACTCGTCAAAAGGGAAGGGCGCGCCACCGCCTCCGCAGGTGACGGTCGCGACTCCGGTCAAGCGCACGATCATCGACCGTGACGAGTATGTCGGCCGTTTCGTTGCGGTGAACTCGGTCGAAATCCGTGGGCGGGTGTCGGGATATCTGGAAAAGGTTCATTTCACCGACGGCGAACTCGTCAAGGCGGACGAGTTGCTGTTCACGGTCGACCGGCGGCCGTTCCAGGCGGCGCTCGACCAGTCGAATGCGGATCTCGAACGCGCGCGGGCGCAGGTCGATCTCGCCAACGCGGACCTGAAGCGCGCCGAGGAACTGATCGACCGCAAGACGATTTCCGAGGCGATCTTCGAGCAGCGCGTGCAGGCCAAGCGCGCCGCCGATGCGCAGGTGCAGTCGGCGGAAGCCAATGTCCGCACGGCCGCGCTCAATCTGGAATTCACCGAATTGCGTTCGCCCGTGGACGGCCGTATTGGCGACCGGCGTGTGTCGCCGGGCAATCTGGTGATCGGCGGCTCGCAGCCGTCCACGACGCTCCTGGCGACGGTCGTCTCGACCGACCCGATCCGCTTCGAATTCACCTTCGACGAGCAGGCTTTCCTGCGCTATTCGCGGCTGGCGGATGATGGCACCAGTATCGACAAGCGTGGCGTTGAAGTGGAGTTGCGGCTGCTCGATGAATCCTCGTTCCGCCACAAGGGCAAGCTCGATTTCATCGACAACGTCATCGACCAGACCTCGGGCACGATCCGCGGTCGGGCGGTGTTAGCCAACCGCGACGGATTGTTCACGCCGGGCATGTTCGCGCGCGTGCGCGTGCCGGCGTCGCGTCCGTTCGAGGCGCTGCTCGTTCCAGACTCCGCGATCGGCACCGAGCAAATCCGAAAGTTCGTTTATGTCGTCGACGGCGAGAATACCGTGCGTCAGAAATACGTGACGCTCGGGCCGCTCGATAACGGGCTGCGCGTCGTGCAGAAGGGAATCGAAGCGACCGACCGCGTGATCGTGAACGGCATGGTGCGGGCGCGCCCCGGCATCAAGGTGACGCCGCAGACCGAAGGCGAGAAGCCCGCGACGCCGCCCGCGGCGAAGTGAGCCCCGGCCATGGGCATTACCCACTATTTCATCGACCGGCCGATCTTCGCTTCGGTGGTGGCGATCGTCATCATCCTGTTCGGCGCGGTGAGCTACGTCGCGCTCCCCATCGCGCAATATCCCGAGATCGCGCCGCCGGTCATCAACGTCACCGGCCAATACCCCGGCGCCAATGCGCAGGTGGTGGCGACAACGGTGGTGGCGCCCATCGAGGAGCAGATCAACGGCGTCGAGGGCATGCTCTACATGTCGTCGAACTCGACCGCTGACGGCCGTTTCTCGATTTCGGTGACGTTCGAGATCGGCGTCGATCTCGATCAGGCGCAGGTGCAGGTGCAAAACCGCGTCGGCATCGCGCAGCCGCGCCTGCCGCCGGAGGTGCGCAATATCGGCGTCCTCGTGAACAAGAGCTCGCCCGACCTGATGATGGTCGTGCATCTGCTGTCACCCGACCGCTCGCGCGACATGCTGTTCATCTCGAATTACGCCAATCTTGAGATCAAGGACGTGCTGACGCGCGTCGACGGCGTGGGCTCGATCACCGTGTTCGGCAGCCGCGACTACGCGATGCGCGTCTGGCTCGACCCGCAACGGCTGCAGACGCTCGGCATGACGTCGTCGGACGTGGTC
>JAICQA010000241.1 GCA_025929595.1 Xanthobacteraceae bacterium | reverse complement strand
CCCGAAACAGAGCATCTGGGTCGGACGGGTGTTCTTCGTCTGGCTAAGCGTGTTCAACCTGTTCGTCGTGTCGGTGTTCTGGTCCTTCATGGCGGATCTCTACCGCCCCGCGCAGGGCAAGCGCCTGTTCGGCGTCGTTGCCGTCGGCGGCACGCTGGGCGCGATGCTCGGCTCGACGATCACCACCGGCCTCGTGGGCATTCTCGGCGCCGTAAACCTGATGCTGGTGTCGGCGCTCTTTCTTGAACTGGCCGTTCACGTCGCCCGCGCGCTCGACGGGCAGGAAGCGAAGCTGACCGCCGCGGCGCGCGTCGAAGTCGCCGAGGCGGGCGAGGGGCCTGATGTCGCGCGTGATGCTTCCACGCACAGCGCCGACATCATCGGCGGCGGCGTCATGGACGGAATCCGCCGCGTGCTCGCGTCGCCCTATCTGCTCGGCATTGCGGCGCTCGTGTTGATGTATGCGATCGCGTCGACCTTCCTCTATTTCCAGCGCATCGATGTCGTCGGCCGCACCTTCGCCGGCGACTCGGCGGGTCGCATCCAACTCTTCGCGATGATCGACCTCGCTACGAACACGCTGACGCTCGTCACGCAGATTTTCCTGACCGGACGGCTGCTGCGCTGGTTCGGCGTCGGCTTTGGCCTCGCCTTCCTGCCGCTCATCAGCCTGATCGGCTTCGGCATCCTGGGCGCCGCCCCCACACTCGCCGTCATCGTCGTGTTCGAGGTGCTGCGCCGCGCCGGCAATTTCGCGCTCGCGCGCCCCGCGCGCGAGGTGCTCTACACGGTGTTGGCGCGCACCGATAAGTATAAGGCGAAGAACTTCAACGACACCTTCATCTACCGCGCCGGCGACCAGCTCGGCTCATGGTCCTACACCGCTTTTGGGTGGCTCGGTCTAGGCCTCTCAGGTCTCGCGCTCACCATGGTGCCACTCTCATTCGTGTGGCTCCTGCTCGCGCTGTGGCTCGGGCGGCAATATGTCGGCAAGCAGGAGGGTGCGGACGTCGCTGTCGCGCCGTCGCAGCGGCCCGCGATCTGAACGCTCGGCGTTCGCCCGGCAAATGTGCTATGCCGCTCGCCGCTTCGGGCTGTAGCGACCCATGAACCCCGTCTTCGCCAATCTCCAGACCTCCGTTTTCGAAGTCATGTCCGCGCTCGCGCGCGAGCATGACGCGGTCAATCTCGGCCAGGGCTTTCCCGACGATCCCGGCCCGGAGGACGTGCGCAGGAAGGCGGCGGAGGCGGTGGTTTCCGGCTGGAATCAATATCCGCCGATGATGGGCCTGCCCGAGCTGCGTCGCGCCGTCGCCGCGCACTACAGGCAGTGGCAGGACCTTACGCTCGATCCCGACACCGAAGTGATGATCACCTCGGGCGCGACCGAAGCAATCGCAGGCGCACTGCTGGCACTGATCGAGCCCGGCGATGAGGTCGTGCTCTTCCAGCCGATGTATGATGCGTACCTCCCGCTCGTGAAGCGCGCGGGCGGCGTGCCGAAGCTCGTGCGCCTGAAGCCGCCGCACTGGAGGTTCGACGAGGAGGACCTGCTGGCGGCATTTACGCCTCGCACCAAGGTCGTGCTCTTCAACAACCCGCTCAATCCGACGGCGACCGTCTATGGCGCCGACCAGCTCTCGCTGCTCGCGCATTGCTGCATGGCGCATGACAGCCTCATCGTCGTCGACGAGGTCTGGGAGCACGTGACGTTCGATGGCCGCGCGCATATCCCGATGCTGAAGCTTCCCGGCATGCGCGAGCGCACCGTCAAGATCGGTTCGGCCGGAAAGATTTTCTCACTGACGGGCTGGAAGGTGGGCTTTGTCTGCGCCGCGCCGAAGGTCATGCGCGTGCTGGCGAAGGCGCACCAGTACATCACCTTCACCACACCGCCGAATTTGCAGGCCGCCGTCGCCTACGGACTTGCGAAGGACGAAAGCTATTTCCTCGACTCGCGCGCGAGCTTCCAGCGCTCGCGCGACCGCTTCAGCGACGGGCTGCGGCAGATCGGTTTCCCCGTACTGCCCAGCGAGGCGACCTATTTTGTGAACGTCGACCTCGCGCCGCTCGGCCTCAACATTGACGACGAGAGCTTCTGCAAGCGTCTCGTCACCGAGCATGGCGTCGCTGCCATTCCCGTGTCGGCCTTCTACGCGGAGGACGCTGTAAAAAGCGTCGTCCGCTTCTGCTTCGCCAAGACCGACGCCACGCTCGACCGCGCGCTCGAGCGGCTCTCGGGCGCTCTCAGGCGCTGACGGATCAGGCCGCGGGTTCCTTTTTCACGACGCAGGCGCCGCCGGCCGACTTCAGCCGTTGGCAAATCTCCTGTGCTTCCGCCTGCGTCTCCGCAGCGACTCCGACCGTGGTCTTCGGCTTGGCTTTCTTGCCCGCCGCCTTCGTCACGCGGACGGTTGGCGTGCGCTTGCCAAGCACTTTCGGATGTTTCTTCTTCAGGTCGGCATAGACCGCGCGCGCTTTCTTCTCGGACCAGTTGCCTGCGAGCATCGCCATCCAGGGAGTGTCGCGCTTCGGCGGCAACGGCGTGCCGTCCTCCTTGCGCTGCTGCGCTTCATTGGCGGCCTCGATGCTCGGATAGCCGTTCTTCCTGTATCGCTCTTCCTGGCGCGCTTCTGCGATGGCCGTGCGCATCGGGCGCACGTCGCAGTCGGTCACGTCGAGCGCTTCGGGATGCGGTTCGGCTTCATCAGCGTTATTCGCCCAGTGCTCGGCAGTGCGGCCCGTGATCTGGATGACGTAGTTGCGCGTCTCTTCCGGCAATCCGCCTTTGCCTTTGAGCCAGCGGCCGACGCGTCCCGGCCCACCGTTATAGGCAGCGGCCGCGAGACCGAAATTGCCGAACTGCTGCATCAGATCGCGCAGGAACGCGCCCGACGCGGGCAACGCCTGGATCGGATCGAACGGGTCTTCGAGCCCGCGCTCCTCGGCCGTCGCGGGCATGAATTGCGCGATGCCCTGCGCGCCGACATGGCTCACGGCTTTGGGCTTGAATTTGCTTTCCTGCCAGATGAGCCGCGTGAACAGAGGCTCCGGCAGCTCGTTCTCGATCGCAACCTCGCGCATCAGGTAGCAGACCGCTTCACGGGTGAGCGGGGCGGGCGGCTTGGTTTTGAGGTCTCCGCCCAGTTCGGCGTCGACCGCTTCGCCGATGCCACTGGCGCCAGAAGAGCCAAGCGTTGCGGCGAGACGCGCGATGAGAGTCCGCTGGGCGACGCGCTCGTTGCGCGCAGCAGGCTGTAGTGCCTCGCCAGGCATTTCATCCTCGCCGGCGCCGCCCGATTCCGGGGCGCTGCCGGTGATATCGGCGACGACTGCGTCGAACGACGGCTTGCCTGCTCCGGCCGGAGCGTTGCGTGAGTTACTTACGAAAGGTGTAGTGAGTGTAAAAAGCGCGCAGACGAGCGCGGTCGCGAAGCAGCGCAACATTCAATCGACCCCGATTGTTTGCCGCCGCCTGAATGCCGGGCAAGCTCTCCCCCCGCGCACTGCATGGTCCGGCCGGCTATGGCGCCCCCGCGGCCGCTGTTCAAAAGAATTTTAGTGACCTGAATGAGGCGCAATTAAAAAAAATTGCGTTGGCAAGGAACCAATTCCGGGTTCCGTCCGCGCGGATTTAGTTCCTCGGCGGAACCGCCGTCGCGCGGATCGGCCTTACGCGGCAATCCTCGACACGAAATGCGTCGGGGTGCGCCGAAGCGGTCGCTACCTTGCGCCAATGTTCCGCGGGGCGCCCGGTAATCTTAATGACGTAATCGCGCGTCTCTTGCGGCAGCGTGCCGCGTCCGGCGAGCCAATTGCGTACGCGCGTCGGCCCGCCGTTATAGGCGGCCGCGGCGAGCCCGAAATTGCCGAACTGCTCGACGAGATCGCGCAGGAAATCTGCGGAGGCGGGGAGCGCCTGCAACGGATCGAATGGATCTTCGAGTCCGCGCAGCTCGGCGGTCCGCGGCATGAATTGCGCCATGCCCTGCGCGCCCGCACGGCTCACCGTCTCGTTACGGAAACGGCTCTCCTGCCAGATCAGCCGCGTGAAAAGCGGAGCTGGGATGTCGAACTCGTCGGCGATCTCTTCGAGCACTTCGCAGAGATCGTCATGCTTCATCGGCTCGCCGACGCGTCCGCTGCGATAGAGTGCGGGGTCGAAGGCGGGCCGGCGGAATTGCTCGAGCCTGAACACGGGAAGCGGCACGATCTCGCCGAACGGATCGAAGCGGTCACGCTTTGCCACAGCGCGCACGCGGCCATAGCTGACTTCGACGGTGTGCGGCTCGGGGGCGCTTGCCAGCGCCGCCGCGCGCGGCTTGGAGCCGGTGACATGATGGAGAAGCGCGGCCGAGAGAACAAATGCGGCGCAGAGCAACGCCGTCGCGGCGATACGCAACATGCCAACCCCCAAATCCGCAGCCGGCTGCGATCGGGGATTTACCGCCTACGCAAAACCAGTCCGACGGACACTCTTCGCCTCGCCGGAGATTGTTCGCTAAGGTTCCGGGCGGTGATGAGGCAGGAGAAGGGCGGGGCGGTGGCTTTGGTGTTTTGGCAAGGGCGTTGCATGGCCGTTGCCAAAGCGCAGGGAAAATCCCACACCTTG
>JAICQA010000030.1 GCA_025929595.1 Xanthobacteraceae bacterium | reverse complement strand
GGGTGTTAGTACGCCGCCCCCGCCAATGGTGCGGTGCAACAAGGACCAAGAACATGCCTATAACTGGATCTGGCTCGTCGGCCGTCACGGCCGACCGCAGCGACGTGCTCCCGCGCGCGGGTTTCTGGACGCTCATGATTGGCAGCATCGGCGTCGTCTACGGCGACATCGGCACCAGCCCGCTCTACGCATACGAGAATCCGTCAACGCCGCCTCCGGTCATACCGGAAACTTCACGCCGGATATGGTGCTTGGCGTTCTGTCGCTGATCTTCTGGTCGCTCGTGATCGTCGTCACGATCAAATACGTCTTCTTCCTGCTCTACGCCGATAACAAGGGCGAGGGCGGGACGCTGTCGCTCATGGCGCTGGTGCAGCGCGCGGTCGGCCGCTCCAGCCTTCCGATCATGATTCTTGGCATCGCCGGTGCGGCGCTATTTTACGGCGACGCGATGCTCACGCCCGCACTCTCTGTGTTGTCGGCCGTTGAAGGGCTGAAGATCGCGACGCCGGCCTTTGAGCCCTATATCGCGCCGCTCGCGGTTGTGATCCTGTTCGCCTTGTTCTCCGTCCAGTATCGCGGGACGGCGGCGGTCTCGGCGCTGTTCGGCCCAATCACGAGCGTCTGGTTTCTCGCGCTCGCCGCGGCCGGCGCATACCATATC
Source organism: Xanthobacteraceae bacterium (assembly GCA_025929595.1). Taxonomy (GTDB): domain Bacteria; phylum Pseudomonadota; class Alphaproteobacteria; order Rhizobiales; family Xanthobacteraceae; genus JAUSIF01. The sequence goes on along the minus strand of JAICQA010000030.1, from coordinate 13,691 downwards.
TCGCTCAATCCCTCTGTGCTCGCCGCACTGAACCCGGCTCACGGGCTGTGGTTTCTGCTCGAACACGGCGCGATCGGGTTCATCACGCTCGGTGCGGTATTTCTCGCGGTGACGGGCGCGGAAGCGCTGTATGCCGACCTCGGTCATTTCGGACGCAAACCGATTCAGATCGCATGGCTGGCTTTCGTGTTTCCCGCTCTGGTCATCAATTACTTCGGGCAGGGCGCGCTGTTGCTGGCGACGCCGACAGCGCTGGAAAACCCGTTCTTCCTGCTCTATCCGGAATGGGCGCTCTATCCGATGGTCGCGCTGGCAACGGCGGCGACCGTGATCGCGAGCCAGGCGGTCATCACAGGCGCCTATTCGATCACGCAGCAAGCCGTGCAACTCGGCCTGCTGCCGCGCCTCGAAGTCCGGCATACGTCGGACAAGCTGTTTGGCCAGATTTACATTCCGCGCGTGAATTGGGTGCTGTTGATCGGGGTGTTGCTGCTCGTCGGCCTGTTCCGCACGTCGAGCTCGCTCGCGACGGCCTATGGCATCGCGGTGACGGGCACGATGGTCATCACGGCGCTGCTCGCATTCGTCGTGCTGTGGAAGGTGTGGCGGTGGAATCCGATCGCGGCCGGTCTGCTGATTGCGCCGTTCCTGCTGATCGACCTGACCTTCCTGTCCGCCAATCTCGCAAAAGTGTCGGATGGCGGCTGGGTTTCGCTGGTCGTGGCTGGTCTGCTCATGACGGTCATGGCGACTTGGCGTCGAGGCAGCCGATTGCTTGCGGAGAAAACGCGGCGACTTGAAGTTCCGCTCGACGCGCTCGTACGTAATCTGGAGCTGAAGCCGCCACATCGCGTTCCGGGCACAGCCGTTTTCCTCACGCACGATCCGCAAAGCACACCGACCGCTTTGCTGCACAGCTTGAAGCACTATCACGTGCTGCACGAGAACAACGTGGTGCTGACGGTGGAAACGGCCGACCAGCCGCGCGTCGCGGAAGAAGATCGCGTTGCGATTGAGCGCGTAGGAGACTCGTTCGCGCGCGTCACGGTGCGCTACGGCTACATGGAGACGCCGCATGTGCCGAAGGCGCTGGCGATCGCACGGCAACTCGGCTGGCAGTTCGACATCATGGCGACGTCGTTCTTCCTGTCGCGCCGCTCATTGCGGCCCGCGGCGAAATCCTCAATGCCACGGTGGCAGGATCGTTTGTTCCTGGGATTGGCCCGACAGGCTAACGACGCCTCGGCCTATTTCCGCATTCCGTCCGAACGCGCGGTCGAAGTCGGGATGCAAGTCGCGATTTGAAGCGGGATTCCGGCGTCTTTCGGGGGCGTCGGATCCCTTAATTCCGGGTATGACAGGCTGGATGGGGCGTGGTAAGAGCCGCGCCCACTGCAACTTCGCAGCGCAAACCCGGCCATATCCGTCATGGAAAAGACCAGTGGGAACGGCGATTCCCGTTCCCATTCGAGCTACTGGGCACTCGCCTTCGGCAGCGTCGGCGTCGTCTATGGCGATATCGGCACCAGCCCGCTCTATGCGTTCCGTGAGGCGGTGAATGCCGCAATCAGCGTTGAAGGCATTGTCGGCCGCGAGGTCATCCTCGGCGTCCTGTCGCTGATTGTCTGGTCGCTCATTATCGTCGTCACCTGCAAATACGTTCTCGTCCTGCTCCATGCCGACAACAACGGGGAAGGCGGTACGCTCTCGCTGGTGGCGCTCGCCTTCCGCGCCATGGGGCGGCGCACCCCCTTAGTGCTCGCGCTCGGCATCGTGGGCGCGGCGATGTTCTACGGCTCGTCGCTGATCACACCCGCCCTGTCGGTGATGTCGGCGGTCGAAGGCCTCAAGATCGTGCAGCCGGAGCTGGAGCCGTTTGTGCTGCCGCTCACCGTCATCATTCTTGTCGGGCTGTTCGCGGTGCAATCGCACGGCACGGCGCGGGTTTCGACGCTGTTCGCGCCGATCACCGTGGTCTGGTTTCTGATCATGGCGGTCATCGGCGCCATGCACATCGCCGATGACCCGAGCGTCTTGCACGCCATCAACCCCTGGTACGGGCTGAAGTTCGTCAGCGACAACTACATGATCGGCCTCGTGACGCTTGGGGCCGTCTTCCTCGTCGTAACCGGCTCCGAGGCGCTCTATGCGGATCTCGGTCATTTCGGCCGCAAGCCGATTCAGACCGCGTGGTTTGTGCTCGTTCTCCCGGCGCTGCTGCTGAATTATTTCGGTCAGGGGGCGCTGGTGCTGTCGAATCCGTCGGCGCTCGCCGATCCGTTTTTCCTGCTCGTGCCCGATTGGCTCCGGCTGCCGCTCATCGGCATTGCCACACTGGCAACGGTGATTGCCAGCCAAGCCGTCATTACCGGCGCCTATTCGTTGACGAGACAAGCGATGCAGCTTGGCCTGCTGCCGCGGCTGGAAATCCGCCACACCTCGGCGCAGCTCTTTGGCCAAATCTATATGCCGCGCGTGAATCTCATGCTGCTGATCGGCGTGCTGCTGCTGGTCATCCTGTTCCGTTCTTCGAGCGCGCTCGCGGCGGCCTATGTGCTTGCGGTCGCGACGACGGAATGGACCGCCGGCGTGCTCGGTTTCATCGTCATCTGGAAGCACTGGCGCTGGGCGTTCTGGAGCGCGGCCGCGCTCATGCTGCCGTTCATTGCCGTCGACACCGTCTTCGTCACGGCGGCCTTTCTCAATATCGTGGAAGGCGCGTGGGTGCCGGTCTTGTTCGGGATCGTCGTCGTCTTGCTCATGACGACATGGCGGCGCGGCACGCGGCTGTTGACGCAAAAGACCCGGCGCACCGAGGTGCCGTTCGAGCCGCTCGTGAAAAGTCTCGAGAAGAAGCCGCCTCATATCGTGCCGGGAACGGCGATCTTCCTGACCAGCGATCCGGAATACGCGCCGACGGCGCTCCTGCACAATCTCAAGCACAACAAGGTGCTGCACGAGCACAACGTGGTTCTCACGGTGGTTACGGCCGACACGCCGCGCGTTTCGGAAGAGGACCGGGTCCAGATTTTCGGAATTTCGCCGCACTTCTACCGAGTGGTGCTGACTTTCGGCTACATGGAGACACCGAATGTCCCGAAGGCGCTTGTCCTGGCGCGCAAGCTCGGCTGGCAGTTCGATATCATGTCGACATCGTTCTTCCTGTCCCGTCGCGCACTGAAGCCGGCATCGCAGTCGGGCATGCCGAAATGGCAGGACCGGCTGTTTATCCGGCTCGCGCATGCCGCCGACGACGCGACAACCTTCTTCCATATCCCCACGGAACGCGTGGTGGAGATCGGCACGCAAGTGGCCGTTTAGGGCAGGATGGGAACTGCTTTCGCCGGGGGACCGGGGTCGGGTAAAATGGCGCCATGGACGAGGTGATTTCCTATTTGCAGCAGGTGGATCCGCTGTGGGCGGTGGTTCTGGTCGCCATCGCGCTGGCCGTGCTGGTCGTCGTGCGGCTCTGGGGATCGTCGCTTGCCTATATTTTCGCCGGCCTGATCGCGTTCGGCCTGGTGGGGGCGGCGGCGACCGCCGGCTACTACGGGTACGTCTATTTCGAGGATCAGAAGCGGCTCGTCGAACGCGGCGCGCTCGACGAGCGCGCCGAAATCCTCTTCAGCAAATCGATCGAGCCGGACTCGGTGTTCGCCTGTATCGATGGCTCGCCCGCGCCCGCCATGCTCGAGGCGTGCGAGCGCAGTCTGTTCGCTGAGCCACAACGGGTCGCCGCGGCCGTCGCAATCGTCACGCAGCGGCTTGCTTTCCTCGCCGATGCGCTCGCCTTCGCCGCCGAGCGCGATCCTTCGTACGAACGGCGTGTAGCAGCGATGCGCAATGCGGTCGAAGCCGATCCATACGGTTTTGTCGGCTTCGTCCTATCGGTCGAGCATGGCTGCACGCATGAGGCATGCGCCCGTTTTAGCCTGTTTCGCGACGACAAGCGCGTTCGCGAAAATATGCGCACGCGCCGGCTGGAAGCCTATCTGGCGAAATACACGAATAATTGGCGTGGTACGTCGCAGGCCCCGGCGGAATCTGCACCGGTCCCGACGAGTTCGCCGGTTATTTCGGTAAGTCCCGATCCGACTCCCAATGAGCCGGCACCCGCAACGACGCAGGAGCCCGCCGTGTCGGCGCCTTCGGGGCCGGAGGCTTCGGCCGGCGCGCCGCCTGCGGCCGCGATGACGATCGAGCCGCCGGCGGCGGCACTGGCGCCTGTTCTGACACCGCCGTCCGGGCAGGGCTTCACAGAGCCAGCGCGTCCGGCGGAGGCCGCGGCCAAACCGGCCCCGACCAAAGGCGGCGTGGCGGCACCCAGGGGTGAGCCCAAGGCGGAGACGAAGGGACAAACGAAAGCCGACGCCAGCGCCGAGCCCAAGAGCGCGCCTCGGCCCGCGCAACAGGCCAAGGCGAAAGGGAAGCAGGCCGACCCCGTTTCGCGCCGGTCGTCGGAGCCCGTTGGTGGGTTGCCTCGTGTGGTGCCGAGCGAGTACATCCGCGACGCCGAGGAGAAACAGGAAACGGCTGCACAGCCCGCGCCCCCGGCAGCCGGAGCGCCGACGCCGATCTCGCCGCCGCATCAGAATTTCACCCCGCAACTGAATTAGCGGAGCAGGGCACTGGCGGCCCCGCGATTGGCCGCTAGGATCGAAGCATGTCCGCGCCGAATCTTCCGTTCCGTTCCGTGTTGGTTGCCAATCGCGGCGAGATCGCATTGCGGGTGATGCGCACGGCGCGCGGTATGGCTATGCGCAGCATCGCGATTTACTCGGACGCCGACGAAGGCGCGCCGCATGTGCGTTTCGCCGACGAGGCGCATTGCGTCGGCCCGGCGCCGGCGCGCGAGAGCTATCTCGACATCGAGAAAATCATCGCGGTCGCCAAGCAGGCGAAGGCGGGCGCCATTCATCCCGGCTATGGCTTTCTGTCGGAGCGGGCGGAATTTGCCGAAGCCTGTGCCGCGGCCGGAATCGTTTTCGTGGGGCCGCCTGCGGCCGCGATCCGTGCGATGGGAGACAAGGCGGCCGCCAAGTCCCTGATGGACAAGGCGCGCGTGCCGGTGGTGCCCGGCTATCACGGCGCGCAGCAGGACCCGAAATTCCTGCGGCAGAAAGCCTATGAGATCGGCTACCCGGTGCTCATCAAGGCTGCTGCCGGTGGCGGCGGCAAAGGAATGCGGCGGGTGGAGAAGGCGATTGAGTTTGACGACGCGCTCGCCGCTGCAAGCCGTGAAGCGCAATCGGCGTTCGGCGACGGCCGCATGCTGATCGAGAAGTGGATCGAGCGGCCTCGCCACATCGAAGTGCAGGTCTTCGGCGACAGCCACGGCAACGTCGTGCATCTCTTTGAGCGCGATTGTTCGGCCCAGCGCCGCCACCAGAAGGTCATTGAAGAGTCCCCGGCGCCCGGCATGACGCCGGAGGTGCGCGCGGCCATGACCAAGGCCGCCATCGGAGCCGCCCGCGCCGTCAACTACTCGGGCGCGGGAACCGTCGAATTCATCGCAAGCGGTGAGGGGGCACTCAAGCCCGACGGGTTCTGGTTCCTTGAGATGAACACGCGGCTTCAGGTCGAGCATCCCGTCACCGAGATGGTAACGGGCGTCGATCTGGTGGAATGGCAATTCCGCGTGGCGGCGGGCGAGAAGCTGCCGAAGACGCAGGACCAGATTTCGCTGTCCGGCCACGCGGTTGAAGTCCGGCTCTATGCCGAGGACCCGTCGCGCAATTTCCTGCCTTCGACGGGGCGGCTGCATGTGCTGCGCTTCGGATCGGGTGAGGGCGTACGCGTCGACGCCGGCGTAGAGCAGGGACAGGAAATCTCCCCCTATTACGATCCGATGCTTGCCAAGATCATCACGCACGGACCTAGTCGCGCTGCGGCGTTCGACCGAATGGCGGCAGTCCTGCGCGGCAGCGCCGTCGCCGGTCCGCGCACCAACCTCGCGTTCCTCCGCGCGCTGATTGACGCGCCGGATGTGCGCGCGGGCAAGGTCGATACGGGGCTGATCGAACGCGATCTTGCCAAGCTCGCCCTCTCGCCGGTGGCGGATCATGCGGCGGCCGCGCATGCTGTCGAAGCGATCGTCAGGCGCGATCAGGAGCGCATCGTCCGCCGCGCTGCGCGCCGCAGCAACGAGCGTCGTTCGCCTTGGAATGCCGACGATGCCTTTGACTTCGCGGGCGCGCGGCAGATGTTCGTGCCAGTGCGGATCGACGGCGAGCGTGCGATGGCGCTCGTGCGCTTCAGCAAAGCAGGAATGAGTGTCGAAGTCGGCGGCGTTCCGGCGGCGCCGTGTGAGTTGGTTGATGTCGCGGGCGGACTTCTCGCGGTTCGGGGCGACGCCGCAAGCCTCGTCGAACTGGGTTCGGGGCCGGCAACGGACGTCGAGCAGGGCGGTGCCGACGGCGTGATCGTCGCGCCGATGCACGGCAAGGTACTCGCCATTGAAGTCGCCAAGGGCGACCGGGTTGCGCGCGGCCAACGCCTCGCGGTGATCGAGGCGATGAAAATGGAGCACGCATTGCTGGCGCAAGCCGACGGCGTTGTGGAAGACATCACGGTGGAAGCCGGCGCCCAGGTTGCCGAGGGCGCCAGGCTTCTGGTGATCCAGTCGTCCACTGCCGAGTGATTACTTCAAGATGAATGTCACGCGCATGTTGATGCGATATTCGTCGATCTTGCCGTTCTTTACCGTGACCTTCTGCTCCTGAATCCAGGCACCTTCGATATTGTCGATCGTGTCATCCGCGCGCTTGAGGCCCTGGATGATCGCATCCTCGAAGCTGGTCTTCGATGCGGCACTGATCTCGACGACTTTGGCTACCGCCATGACATCCTCCTGATCGCAGCGCCCCCGCTCCGCAAGCGTAGGCCGAAAGATGGCGGGATGGAACCGCAGCCGTTGCGCAGCGTTGTCGGTGCGGGCTGAGCCAGCCAATTCAGGAGGTTACGATGGCTGACAATGGCAGTGGCAGCACCGGCGTTCTTGGCGTTCTGGTGGGCGCATTGATCGTGATCGTCGTGGCAGGCGGGCTCCTGTATGCAACCGGTATGATCGGCTCGAACACGAAGACGACCGACGTAAAGATCGAAATGCCGAAAGTCGATAACCCGGTGAAGTCCAAGTAAAATCAGCCTTGTGGATGCGGCGCCGGGGCACGTGAATCCGGCGGCACATCCCGCTAAAAGGATGCATGGCCCTTCACCTGATCAAGCTGTGCGTCGGCGCGGACTCTATTCGCGATCTGCAGGATTGGATCAAGGAGCGCCTCGCGGAAAAACGGCGCAAGAAGCAGCCGCCCGAGCACATTCACACAACCCGCATGATGCCTACGCGCGCCGACGAGCTGCTCGACGGCGGTTCTCTTTATTGGGTGATCCGCGGCGAAATCGCGTGCCGCCAGGCGCTCATCGACATCCGCGAGTACAAGGACAAGGAAGGTGTGCGTCGCTGCCAGCTCGTCCTGAATTCCAACGTTGTACCGGTCATGCCGCGTCCGCGTGGGCCGTTTCAGGGCTGGCGCTATCTGAACGGAAAAGATGCACCCGGCGATCTCACGCGCGGAGCGAAGGGGATTGCGAAGCTGCCGGAAGAAATGCGCCGCGAACTGCGGGAACTCGGATTGCTCTGAACCTGAAACAAAGTGGAACCTCGCGCGTTATCCTTCTGCAACGAGGGGAGCGCGCGATGGTCGCAAAGACAAAGCAGGAGGAGCGGGCGCAACAAGAAGACGCAGGGATTGCCGTTCCGCGCGGGCGTGCGAGTGCCGATTATGAAGAGCCGCGCCGCAACGTGGCTGACATGCCCGATCCCGTGACGTTACCGCCCAACAAGGCTCGCGCCAGCATTCCCGTCAAGGGTATGTGGCTGGTACTGACGATCGGCATTGCCCTGACGATCATCGGCTATCTGGTCGGCTATTATATCTTCTACACATGATTTCAGATCGCCATGTTGTCGATCAGACGCGTGCCGCCGATGCGCGCAGCAACCAGCAGCCGGATTGGGCCGTCCTTGCGGGACGTTATTGGCGCCAAGTTCGAGGCATGGCGGGCTTCCAGATAATCGAGTTTGAAGCCGGCAGCCTTGATGGTGCGCCGCCCGCGAACGAGTGTCGGGCCTACAGGCGCGCCCTTTCGGATCGAGGCGGCGGTCTCCTGCAAGACCCGGTGCAGCGTCGGCGCTGCGGCGCGCTCGGCCACGGAAAGGTAGGCGTTGCGTGACGAGAGCGCGAGGCCGTCCCTTTCCCGCACGGTCGGGACGGGAACGATTTCGACCGGCAAATTGAGGTCGGAAACCATCTGTTTCACGACCTGGAGCTGTTGATAGTCTTTTTCTCCGAACATCGCGTAATCGGGCAGGGCGGCTGCCAATAACTTTGCGACGACCGTGGCGACTCCCGCGAAGAAGTGCGGTCGGAAATCGGTTTCCAACCCCAGCGCCGGGCCTTCGAGCGTGACTTTGGTCGCAAAGCCTTCCGGATACATTTCACGGACCGTCGGTGCATAAATCAGGTCGATCTTCTCGGCGGTGAGCTTCTCCAGATCTTCGCGCCAGGTCCGTGGGTAGCGCGTGAGGTCTTCCTTGGGCCCGAACTGCGCCGGGTTCACAAAAATCGAAACGATTGTTCGATCGGCTTTGCGCCCCGCCGCGCGCACCAGCTTGATATGACCGGCATGTAACGCGCCCATGGTCGGGACGAGCGCAATTTTTTGATTCTTTTTGCGCCACGGCGCGGTGGCAGCGCGCAACGCTTTCGCGCTGCGGGCGACGGCAGGCTGGGACAAGACAGGCTCCGGAAAGAATTTCGACGCGGCGCGGAGAGTATAGGAGCGTTCCGCCCGAACAAAATCGATTTCTCTAAAATCGTGACCGGCAGATGCAAGTCTCTCCTTGACCGCGAGGGCGTTAGGTCCTCACAATTGAATCTGGGTGGAGCGGCCCTTTCGGGGTTCAGGGTCGATGCAGGAACAAGTATTTCGCGTAAACGGCGTGCCGGTCGCGTCAAGAGCAGCGCGTTCGGCCCATGTGATCGTGCTGGCCAACGAAAAAGGCGGTTCCGGCAAGACCACCAGCGCGATGCATGTGGTCACGGCGCTGCTCAAGGCGGGGCAGAAGGTTGCCTCCATCGACGCCGACAGTCGGCAAAAGAGCCTCACGCACTACGTCGCCAACCGCAAGCGCTGGTCCAAGAAGACCGGCGTCAAGCTCGAATTACCGAATCATTTCTGTATCGAGCGCGCGAGCGGCCCCAGCGTCGATGAAAATGAGGCAGCGGAGTTTGCAGCCTTTGCGCAGGCGGTGAACGGCGTCGAGAACTCGCACGACTTCGTCGTGGTCGATACGCCGGCGAGCGACAGCTATCTGATGCGGCTTGCGCACGCGATGGCCGACACTCTGATCACACCCTTGAACGACAGTTTCGTGGATTTCGATGTGCTTGCCAGCATCGACCCGGAGAGTTTCGAAGTGACGGGCACGAGTCATTATGCCGAGGTCGTCCGTGAGGCGCGGCGGCAGCGGCGCATTGTCGAAGAAGACGAGACCGACTGGATCGTGATGCGCAACCGCGTCGGGCAGTTCGAAACCCGGAACGGCAAGAATGTCGCCGACGGACTGATCGATCTCTCCCGGCGTCTTAACTTCCGGGTTTCGGACGGTTTCTCGGAGCGCGTCATCTACCGCGAGCTGTTCCCGCGCGGACTCACGGTGCTCGATACGCTCGACGATGTGGCGCTCGGCACCAAGGCGAACCTGTCACATCTGGCCGCCCGGCAGGAGGTCCGCAATTTGCTCGAGTCTCTTCGCTTGCCGATCGACGAGCGCGGCCAGCGCCGTGCCGCCGCGCGCGCGGAATGGGCGATTTCCTCCGCCCGACCGCTTGATGGGGCGGAATTGATCGCCGAGTAAGCATCCGCCGCGGAGCGGCTTGCGCAGGGGCCCGAAAAGCCCAATCTCTAGGGCGAACCGGAGCCCATGACCGCGCATGAGCGGATCCCGCGACGACGCCAAGACGCCCGTTCGCTCCAAGGAGGGAACGACGCCCGAAGCCGTTTCCCCGCGCGCCGATATCGAGGCCTTCGTGCAGCGCGCCCGGGCGCTCGGACCGCGCCAGGACGGCAAGCGAGGCCGGCTGATCTTCGCGCTTGACGCCACCATGAGCCGGCAGCCCATGTGGGATCTCGCCTGCACTTTGCAGGCGGAGATGTTCCAGGAGGCGGCCGCGGCCGGCGGCCTCGACGTGCAGCTCATTTACTACCGCGGGGTCTCGGAATGCCGCGCGTCGAAGTGGGTCTCCGATCCGAAGCGGCTGTCAGGTCTCATGGAGCAGATCGACTGCCGCGGCGGACACACCCAGATCGGCCGCGTGCTCGATCACGTGCGCAAGGAGTGCAAGGCCCAGAAGGTCGATGCATTTGTCTTCGTCGGCGACGCAATGGAGGAGGCCGTGGACGACCTCTGCGCCAAGGCGGGCGAACTCGGCTTGCTCGGCGTGCCCGCCTTCATGTTTCAGGAAGAACACGATCCGGTCGCGGAGAGCGCCTTCAAGGAAATCGCACGTCTGACCAAGGGCGCCTGGTGCCGCTTCGACGCGGGCGCCTCCGCACAACTGCGTGAACTGTTACGGGCGGCGGCCGCCTTCGCGTCCGGCGGGCATCGCGCGCTCGCCGATCTCTCGAAGCGTTCGGGCGGCGGCGGTGCGGTCAAGCTGCTCGGCCAGATGCGCTGACCGGCGCTGCGCGCGCTATAATCCCCTCATGACCCTGATCTTCGGCATTGGCGCACTGATCCTGCTGCTCGTCGCGGCGCGCTTCTACTCGAACGCCAATCCGCAACAGGTCGCTTACGCATTGCGTACGGGCGGCGGTATCGCATCCTTGGGTATTGCCGCCTATCTCACCGCCACCGGCCGTTTTTACGCGGCCATCCCGCTCGGCTATTTCGGCGCGACGCTCCTTGGCTGGATTCCGTCGCCCGTTGGCCTCGGCGCGCGCATGCGCAAGACGCCGGGACAGGTGTCGCGCGTGCGCTCGCGTTTCGTCGAAATGGAGCTTGATCACGACAGTGGCGACATGCGCGGCCGCATTCTCGAAGGGCAGTACGAGAACGTGCCGCTCGACGCGCTCGACCGGCCGACGCTGCTGGCGCTTTTGAAAGATTTCGACGCCGAGAGCCGTTCGCTACTCGAAGCTTATCTCGACCGCCGGGAGCCCGGATGGCGTGAAGACGTCGATGAAAACACGGGTGCGCGGCAAGGCGAGGCGCCGCGCGTCGGCCCGATGACCCAGGAAGAGGCGCTGCAAATCCTCGGTCTTGAACCAGGTGCGGGCGCGTTCGAGATACGACGTGCGCACCGGACTCTCATGAAGAAACTGCACCCCGACCAAGGGGGTTCGACGTATCTCGCGGCTCGGGTCAACGAGGCCAAGGAAGTTCTTCTCCGCCGCCATAACTGAACTCCGTTACATCTGCCTTGCGCGACGCCGCCGTCAGTTTCTCGTGGTAAAACAGGCAAAATCGTTTTTCTTCAGCCGGTTGCATGCCTCGCGCGCCGTCGCTTCGTCGAAGCCGGCAAAACGCGCGCGATAGAGCTTGTGTGAGCCTTGTTTGGTCACTTCGGTGTAGGGGCTGCCTTTCGCGAGCAGACCGCCGGCGTGTCCGCGCGCGTCTTCAAGCCGGTCGCGAGCGAGTTCCTCGCTCGGAAAGGCGCCGATCTGCACGATCCAGCCTTCCCGCTTCTTCGCCGCTGCATCGATCTCGGCCATTGCCTGCTTCGCGGCGGACACGACCGGCGGTTCCGGCGCCAATGCCGCCAGCACTGCGGCGCGGCCGGCTTCGGGCGAGGACTGGGCGGAGGCCGATGCGGTGGCGGGCGGCGCTGGTGGCGGCGCAAAGGTGACGAATTTGCCTTCCGGCGCCACGCCGGCCGGCGAGATGGGGAGCGGTGTTTGCGCGGTGGCGGACGACAGCGATCGGACTGCGACTGTCTTCGACGGAGTGTCGTCGTCGCCTTCCGGAATTGTTTCGCCATTCTTTCCAATCGATACGACGCGGACAGCTTTGCGTTCGATCGGGCCGTCGGAGCCGGGGACCGGGACGGTGCGGCGCACTGCGGCCGTGGTGACCGGACTCGGCGCCGGAAGCGGAACGGGTGCTTCGACGAAGCGCGGGGTCACACGCGGCCCGGCATGGGCGTGGCGGATCTGAGCGGCGATCATGTCGCGCATGTGCTCATCGCGCGCCCGGCTTGTCTTGCCGCCCATCACGACGGCGACGATATGGCGCTTGTCGCGTTCGACATTGGTGAGCAGGTTGAAGCCGGAGGCGCGGGTGTAGCCGGTTTTGATGCCGTCAACGCCATCGACAGTCCCGAGCAAGCGATTGTGATTGCCGATCGCGACGCCGCGCCAATGGAATTTCTCGGTCGCGAAGTACGGGTAGTATTTTGGAAAGCGGTCCTGGATGGCGAGGCCGAGCAGCGCCATTTCACGCGCCGTGGTTACCTGGTCGGCATCCGGCAGGCCAGAGGCGTTGGTGAACACCGTGCGTGTCATGCCGAGCGCGCGGGCGCGTTGGGTCATCATGCGGGCGAAGGACTCCTCATCGCCCGCGACTGCTTCGGCGATCACGACAGCGACGTCGTTGGCCGAGCGTGTGACGAGCGCTTTGATGGCGTCTTGGACGCTGATCGATTCACCCGCCTTGAGGCCCAGCTTGGACGGAGGCTGCTTCGTGGCGTCGGAAGAGGTGGTCAGCTTCGAACCAAGTTTCAGGCGGCCCGACTCGATCTCGGCGAAAAGAAGATAGAGGGTCATCACCTTGGCGAGCGAAGCGGGATGGCGCAGCTCGTCGGCCTTCGAGGCGTCGATGACCTCGCCCGTCTTCGCGTCGACAACGATGGAAGAGAAGCCCGAGAACCAGGTTTCCTTGGCGTGCGCAGGTACGGACGCAGACAGCGCCCCCGCCAGCAGCAAAATCGAAACGGCGAACGCCAGCCACCCGACCAGCGGCGCTCCCCTACGCCTACGCAACATTACCCCGACAATTCCCTGCGCTGATCCGCTCGCCTGCGGCGTTGGAGCTATTTCGAACGTCAATCACGGCTTCCGATGGGCAAAAATTTGGAGCAGCCGGGTTAGGATTGGGTAAAGCATTCCCCGTTTTCGCCACGGAAGAACGCGAGTTATGGCTCGCGACGATGGGCGCCAATGAGGCAACCCGCTGATATTGCGATGCAATATTTCCTTGACTGTTATGTTGCAGTGCACTATATGGGCTTCAGAGCGATGAATTGCATGGCGTTTTGACGTCCATGCCGCTCGCAGAAGGAAACAGCTCAACCCGCCAGGCCGGAGGCCGGCGCTAAGGGGATAAAAATGTTCGAGAATTTTGAGACCTTGCAGAAGATCGGCAAAGACAATGTGGACGTCGCGCTGAAGAGCTTCGGCGTCGCGTCGAAGGGCCTCCAGGCGATCGCCTCGGAAGTCGTCGACTACCAGAAGAAGTCGTTCGAGGACGGCACGGCCGCCATCGAGAAGCTGTTCGGTGTTCGCACGCTCGACAAGGCTTTCGAAGTGCAGACCGAGTTCTACAAGAATGCGTACGAAGGCTTCGTCTCCAAGGCGACGAAGATCGGCGAGCTCTATGCCGACATCGCCAAGGAAACCTACAAGCCGCT
>JAICQA010000328.1 GCA_025929595.1 Xanthobacteraceae bacterium | reverse complement strand
GGCAAGACCAAGGCATTGGCGCGCCGCGCGCGGGTCAAGAAAACCCGCGGCAACAAGGCCGCCGCACGCAAGGCCGGAGCCCGCAAGCCGAAGGCGGCAAAGCGCGGGTTGCCCAAGACTGCGAAGAAATCAAAGGCCAAGGCCGCCAGGAAGCCGGTCAGGAAAACTGCCGCGAAGTCGGCGGCCAAGGCCGCACGCATCGTCGTCAAAGGCAAGATGGGCCCGCGCTTCGGCGAAATCCTGACCAAGGACGCGCTCGCCTTCATCGCCGAACTCCACCGCCATTTCGATCAGAAGCGCCGCGAGCTGCTGTCCGCGCGTTCCGACATGCAGCGCCGCTACGACGCCGGCGTCCTGCCCGATTTCATGCCCGACACGCGCGCCGTGCGCGATGCCGAATGGAAGATCGCCCCGCTCCCCGACGATCTCCAGGACCGCCGCGTTGAGATCACCGGCCCCGTGGACCGCAAGATGGTGATCAACGCGCTGAATTCCGGCGCGAGCGTTTTCATGGCCGACTTCGAGGACGCCTGCTCGCCCTACTGGTCGAACATGATCGAGGGCCAGATCAATCTGAAGGATCGTTGGGACGGCAAGCTGACCTTTGTCGATCCTTCATCGAAGAAATCCTACAAGCTCGGCGACCAGCCCGCGGTCCTGATCGTGCGTCCGCGCGGCTGGCATCTGCCGGAAGAACACGTGCTGGTCGACGGCAAGCCGGTGTCCGGCTCGCTGTTCGACTTCGGCCTCTACTTCTTCCACAACGCGAAAAGGGCGCTCGCGGCCGGCAGCGGTCCCTACTTCTATCTGCCGAAACTCGAAACGCATCGCGAGGCGCGGCTCTGGAACGATGTCTTCGTCTTCGCGCAGGAGCAACTCGGCCTGCCGCTCAAGACCGTCAAGGCGACCGTCCTGATCGAGACGCTGCCCGCCGCGTTCGAGATGGACGAAATCCTGTTCGAATTGCGCGACCACATCGCCGGTCTCAACGCCGGTCGCTGGGACTACATCTTCTCCTTCATCAAGCGCCTCGGAAAGAACAAGCGCTTTCTCACGCCCGACCGGGCCTCGATGACGATGGCGAACGCCTTCCTGCTCGCCTACGCCAGGCTGCTCGTGAAGACCTGCCACCGCCGCGGTGCGTTTGCCATGGGCGGCATGGCCGCGCAGATTCCCGTGAAGGGCGATGAGGCGGCGAACGACGCGGCCTTCGCCAAGGTACGCGCCGACAAGGAGCGCGAAGCGAAGCAGGGCCATGACGGTACCTGGGTGGCCCATCCCGATCTCGTGCCGGTGGCGAAAGAGGTCTTCGACCGGCTGATGCCGCAGTCGAACCAGCTCATGAAAATGCCGGAGGCATTGCAGGTCACGCGCGACGATCTTCTGAAGGTTCATGAGGGCGAGCGGACCGAGGCCGGCCTGCGCGAGAACATCCGCGTCGGCATCCAGTACATCGAGGCGTGGCTCGAGGGCCGCGGCGCCGTTCCGCTCTACAATCTGATGGAAGACGCCGCGACCGCCGAAATCTCCCGCGCGCAGATCTGGCAGTGGCTTTATCACCGGGCGAAGCTCGCCGACGGCCGCGAAGTGACGCCCGACCTCTTCCGCGCGATTTGCGCCGACGAGATGGCGAAGGTCCGCCAGGCCACCGGCGCCACCGCTTATGACGGCGGGCGTTTCGGAGATGCAACCGAGCTCTTTACCGAAATGTCGCTCGCCCTCGAATTCGAGGAGTTCCTCACGATCCCGGCCTATCGTCTGATCGCCGAGGCCTGAGGCGCGACCGAACATCGCGGCGTAGCGCTTTTTCGACAAAGCGCTACGCCGCTGAAAAGGCTCGTTAATATTAGTCTCGCCAAGCCCTTACTTTTGGCGGCTTTCGAGCCCATATTGGCATGTGAAATCAGCGAATAGCCTGAGGATGAAATGACGAGGTTCGACTACCGCGCGCCTGCGGAACTTTTCACCGGCAGGAGTGCACGCGGCGCGCGACCGATGCGCTATCACCGCTTTGACACGGGTGCGGAAGCCGTGCGCTTTGCGATCGAGACGCTGCCCTCCGACCAGCTCATCGCCTGCGTGTTGAAGATCGACGAGAACCGCTATCGCCACGGCGAAATCCGCGCCTTCTACGAAGCGGCCGCCTATCCGCTGCCGCGCAAGAAATCCGAGAACAAGGAAGAGCCCGCTCCGGCCGTCGCGAAGACGCCCGAGCGCAAGCCCGCCGCTGCTGCGGGGCCGGTGAAATCGAAGACCGCGGCACGCAAGCCGGCGCTCAAGTCGAAATCTGCCGCGTAAGTCAGAGCGCAGGAATTATGAAACGGCCCGCAGAACGCGGGCCGTTTTGTTTGTGGGCCTTACCTGGCCGTGAGGCCGTCGAGCTTGGCGATCACCAGCCGATGAAACTGGTTGAGCGCATCGATGCTCGTGTGATCGATATTCGGCTGGCCCGACAGATCGAAATTGTCGAGCTCGCCCTTGTAGCCGGCCGGTGCTTCAACCGGATGACCGAAACCGTCACGCGCCCAGAAATTCAGGAACGTCCCGACATTCGTCGGCACCTTGTGCGGATCGGTCGCGTCGAAAGTGACGGCGAGCAGCACCGGCACGTTGTTCTTCTGCAGCCGTTCCGAAACGAGGATGACGGCGTTCGCGCCGAGCGAATGGCCGATGATCACGACCTCGTTCTGGCCGGCCTGATAGTTCTGCCGAATGACGTCGGCGACCTGCTCCCAGGAATCCCAGCCGTAGATGCTGGCGCGGTAGCCGTCGCTGTGCAGCTTACCCGCCAGATCGTCCATGCCGAGCGAGAACACGCCGAACAGTCCGCGCATGAGATACACATGCGTGTCCGCTTTCTTCGATTGCGACCGGCGCTGCTGCGCGTCGGCGGATTCGAACATGGACGCAGGGATAGAGAGAATGGCCGCGAGGAAGACGGCCGGCACAAGACGCAGAGCGGTCATGGGAACCCCGAAGGCTGGAACCGCTCAATTTAAGGGGCGCCGTCGGGATTTTGTCCAGTGCTCAAACGAAAAGCCGCGCCTCTCGCGAGGCGCGGCTGTAACCTTCGAGCAAACGTCAGAGAACGACGACTTTTGTGCCGATCTTCACCCGCTCGTAAAGATCCTCGACGTCTTCGTTGCGCATCCGGAAGCAGCCCGACGAAACGGCCTGACCGATGGTCCAGGGCTCGTTCGAGCCGTGAATGCGATAGAGGCTGTCACCGAGATAGAGCGCGCGTGCGCCGAGCGGATTGGC
>JAICQA010000447.1 GCA_025929595.1 Xanthobacteraceae bacterium | reverse complement strand
AGGCGATCGGGCCGGAAATCTTCCGCTTCTATCGCTCGCTCGGCATCAACCTGAAGCAGCTTTACGGCCAGACCGAAGCGTCGGTGTACATCACGGCGCGGCCGGACGGCGAAATCCATGCCGACACGGTCGGCAAGCCCAATATCGACGTGGAAGTGAAAATCGCCGATAGCGGCGAGGTGCTGTTCCGCTCGCCCGGCGTGTTCGTCGGCTACTACAAGGAGCCGGAAAAGACCGCCGAGGCCAAGACGGAAGACGGCTGGGTGCGCACGGGGGACGCGGGCTTCTTCGATCCGAAGACCGGGCATCTCAAGATCATCGACCGCGCGAAGGATGTCGGCCGGCTGAAGGACGGCACGCTGTTCGCGCCGAAATACATCGAGAACAAGCTCAAGTTCTATCCGAACATCAAGGAAGCGGTGGCGCTCGGCGACAAGAGCGACTTCGTCACCGTGATGCTCAATATCGACCTGGTGGCGGTCGGGAGCTGGGCCGAGCGCAACAACGTGGTCTACGGCTCCTATCAGGAGCTTGCCGCCCATCCGCAGGTTTACGAGATGCTGGCCGCCCATGTGGACGAGGTGAACCGCTCGCTCGCGCAGGAAGGGCCGATGGCCGGCGCGCAGGTCAGGCGCTTCCTGATCCTGCACAAGGAGCTCGACGCCGACGACGGCGAGCTCACGCGCACTCAAAAGGTGCGGCGCGGCTTCATCGCCGAGCGCTACGCGCCGCTGGCCGAAGGGCTCTATAGCGGCGCGAAGGAAGTCGATCTTTCGATCGAGGTCACGTTCGAGGACGGCCGCAAGGGCAATATCGCGGGCCGCGTGAAAATCCGCGACATGCAGGCGCATCCGGCGGCGGAGACGGCGCCGGCCATGGGCAAGGCCGCATGAGGGCGCCCGCGACATCGAATATCGCCGCGGGCGAAGTGTTGCTCGCCGCGGAAAACGTCTCGCTCGCCTTCGGCGGCGTGAAGGCGCTTTCCGACGTTTCCTTCGACATCCGCAAGGGTGAAATCCGCGCCATCATCGGGCCGAACGGCGCCGGCAAGACGTCGATGCTGAACGTCATCAACGGCTTCTATCATCCGCAGAAGGGGGCGATCACTTACAAGGGCGCTCCACGCGACAACATGCGGCCCTATCGCGCCGCCGAACTCGGCATTGCGCGCACGTTCCAGAACGTGGCGCTGTTCCGCGGCATGAGCACGCTCGACAACATCATGGCGGGGCGCACGCTGCAGATGCATCGCGGCTTCTTCTGGCAGTGCCTGCGCTTCGGCCCGGCGATGCGCGAGGAAGTCGAGCACCGCCAACGCGTCGAGCAGATCATCGATTTCCTCGAAATTCCCCATATCCGCCGCGTGCCGGTGGGGCGACTGCCTTACGGCTTGCAGAAGCGTGTGGAGCTTGGCCGCGCGCTCGCCATGGAGCCGGAGTTGCTGCTGCTCGACGAGCCGATGGCCGGCATGAACCTCGAGGAGAAAGAGGACATGTGCCGCTTCGTGATCGACGTGAACAACCAGTTCGGGACGACGATCGCGCTGATCGAGCACGACATGGGCGTGGTGATGGATCTGTCGGACCGCGTGGTCGTGCTCGACTACGGCCGCAAGATCGCCGACGCGACGCCGGCCGAGGTCAAGCAGGACAAGACCGTGATCGACGCCTATCTCGGCCTGCCGCATTGAGGGGATGAGGGTGGTGATTTCACTCATGTCGAAACAACCGATCATTCCCGCGCCAGCGGGAATCCTTACTGCTCTGGGTCCCCGCTTTCGCGGGGTCGAGCGGGAGATGAGGACGGCATAATGGTACTCCTCTACGTCATCTT
>JAICQA010000389.1 GCA_025929595.1 Xanthobacteraceae bacterium | reverse complement strand
GGCGTGATCAGTTACGGGCAGCGAAGGCGCCGGTGACGATGCCGGCACCGCGGTCGAAGGCGACCGTCTGCAGCGCGACCACCGCGGGACCGACGAAGCGAGCGGTGGAGGGACCTTCCGCGTAGCCCTCGGTGAAGCGAACGCGGATCGCGGCGCGCGCCGGCTCCATCAGGCCGCGCAGGCTGTAGAGATCGGGCTCGTGCAACTCGCCGTCAAACTCAACACCGCGCATGGAATAGAGCGAGGTGGGCGCGTGGGCGGCGTCGGCCTGGCCGTAAGCGGCATGCATGGTCTGCGGCTGCCGCCCGCGGTCGGGCAATTCCATGATGCGTGTGTGCGTGCCGGGAATCGCGCCGAAAGGCGGCAGGTCGCGCTCGGGCGCGGCGGCATAGCCGAGCGCACGGGAGCCCGGTGGAACGGAGGCAGTGACGTCGCCGAGGTCGCGCGGACGCGGCGCCGGCAACCGTGACGGCGTGCCGAGCGACGCGAGAACCGGACGCGCCTGCGGCGCGTCGTCGGGGTTGGTCAGGACGGTCCGCGTCGGAATGCGGGTGCGGCTTGAACGCGGCGCTGCCGCGGTCTCGTCGTCATCGTCGTCAAGCGCCGCGATCGCCACCGAACCGGCGCGCGAGCCGCGCGCCTCGATCTCGGCCAGTGCCAGCGCGTAATTCGCCATCGGCTTGCCGTCGGACGGCAGATGCACCGTCTTGCCGTTCGGAAACACTTTCGCGAGCTGATCGCGCGTCATGCGCGGCCAGTGGCGGACGCTGCCGGTATCGACGTGAATGAAGGGGGAGCCCGAGCTCGGATAAAAGCCGACGCCGCCGCGCTGCAAGCGCAGGCCGACGGCGCGCATCGCCGCGAGGTCGGCGCCCGGAATATAGAAATCGATCGCCTTGCCGACCATGTGCTGGCTGTAGCGCGCGACGCCGCGGCCACGGGCGCGCAACATGGAGTTGGTCTGCGGCGAGCGGTAGCCGGAAATGATCGTGATCGGACCGGGATCGCCCATTTCGCGGCGCACTTCCCAGAGGATATCGAGGAGGTGCGGGTCCATGGTGGTCGGCTCGTCGCGTCGCCAGTCGCGCAGGAACCAGTTGATCTGTTTCAGCGCAGCTTCGTCGTATTTGCCGCGCTTCTTGTAGGTGACGGTGAGCGTATCGCCGGTGTGGACATGCGCGAAAGGCAGGCTGCGCGTCTCGCCGTTGGCGACCAGCGTTTGCAGCGAAGCGGAGGAGATACAGACGAGCAGCGCGGCCGCGCCCGTCACCGCGAAGGGACGCAGGGCACCGGCTGCCGGCAAGATACGCACCAGTCTCGAGATGGGCACGCTGAATTCCGTGTCGCGTCTCAGTTGCTCTTGCGCGGCCGTCGCCGGACGCACATGGTGAACGCAGTCTTATCTGGGCCGGTTAATGGTGGGTGACCGTCCCCCTTATGCATATCGCTAGTTTGTGATCGTGGCGAAACGGTGCCCGCCGGCGGGCCCCGCATGGTTAAAAATGCCCTGATTTCAGTGGATTAGCCCCGATCCAAAGCAAAGGGCAGGCGCGGCGCCTGCCCTTTCCACCGGTTTTGAAGGCGACTCAGCGGAAGATGCTGCGGAAGAAGTCTTCCACCGGGTTGCGCGGATAACCGCCGCGGCCGTAGCCGTCATAGGCGCCATAGTAGGTGCCGTTCGGCAGCCGCAGCTCTTCGCGGCTGAAGGAGGCCTGACGGCGTGCGATCGGTACGTCCGCCACGCGCCGCTCGCCGCCCTTGAGGACCGACATCAGCGCAGCGTCGTGGCCGTAGATGTCGTCGCGGATGACGAGCTTGCCGGCGGAGTCCACATAGGCCGTCTGGTAGGTGATGTGGACCGGCAGCGGACGCGTGAAGTTGATGTTGCGCTCGCTCGGGCCGAACATCCCGCGGATGCCCGCCTCGCTGAACTTCTCCTCCGGCACGCCGAGCGACAGGACGACCTCGGCGTATTTCACCGGGTCCTGCACGCGCATGCAGCCGTGGCTGAAGGCGCGCACGTCCTTCGAGAACAGGTGCTTGTCCGGCGTGTCGTGCTGATAGACGAGGAACTTGTTCGGGAAGTTGAAGCGCACGCGGCCGAGCGCGTTGCTGTCGCCGGGCGGCTGATAGATGCGCACCGTGCCGTCGCGGTTTTCCTCGAGGCGCAGGCCCATGCGGTCGAGCACGGTCGGGTCCTGCGCGAGCGCCGGCAGATACTCGTTCGCGATGATCGACGGCGGCACGTTCCAGGTCGGATTGACCGTGATGAACTTCATCGTGTCGCTGATCAGCGGCGTCTTGGTATTCGACTTGCCGACCACGACGCGCGTCGTCCAGATCTGCTTGCCGTTGTTCATCACGCGCAGCGAGAAGTCGGGAATGTTCAGCATCGAATAATTGCG
>JAICQA010000322.1 GCA_025929595.1 Xanthobacteraceae bacterium | reverse complement strand
GCCTTCGCCTTCATGAGCCAGGCGGACGTGACCTCGATCTACATGGTGGCGCCGGTGTTCGTGGCGCTCGTGGGCTTCGGCCACTTCAAGGAACAGTTCAGTTGGACCATCCTGACGGCGAGCCTGCTTGCGCTGGCCGGGGCATGGCTGTTCATCGATCCGGGCGGCGGCGTGCTGCAGCTCGTGGCGCTTTTGCCGCTCGCAGCGTCCGCGTGTCAGGTGCTGCGCGAAGTCATCTCGCGCACCATGGGCAAGAAGGCCGAAGGCGGCACACAAGTTTCAAACCGGGTGATCCTGCTGTCGACCAGCCTGTTCTCGATGATCGCGGCTGGCATTCTGGCGATCTTCTTCCCGTGGGTCACTCCGGTGGCGGTCTGGCGATGGCCCGACGCAAGCGAGTGGTTTTTCCTCGCGGCGGCCTCCGGCCTGTTCTATCTCGGCGTCGCCTACACCTATGAGGCCTATCGCGGCAGCGACCTTTCGATCGTGGCGCCGTTCCGCTACTGGTATCTGCTCGTGGCGATTGCGGCGGGCTATATCGGTTTCGGCGAGGTGCCGGGCTTGCAGTCCATCATCGGCATGATCGTCATTGTCGGCGCCGGCGGGCTCGTGCTGTGGCACCAGTACGGCGCGCGGAAGAGGTAGCGCCGGCCTATGTCAAATCACGCGGCCAACTATCGCGGCATCGTGGCGATGATCGGCGGCAGCGCCTTCTTTTCCTGCAACGATGCCGGCACCAAGTTTGCCGCCCAGTATCTGCCCGTAACCGAGATCGTCGCCGTGCGCGCGTGTTTTGCACTCGTCATCGCGCTCGCGGTCATCTTCTGGCGCCGGGAGATCGCGGCGATCGCGACCATGCGCGATCCCTACCTGCTGCTGCGCGCGACGATCGAGGCCTTCATCGGGATCCTTGTCGTCTATTGCCTGTCGATCATGCCGATCGCGAATTTTACCGCAATCATCCTTGTGCAGCCTTTCATCATGACGGCGGTCGGAGCGATCTGGCTGGGCGAGCGGGTCGGCTGGCGCCGGTGGACGGCAGTGGTCGTGGGTTTTGTCGGCATGCTGCTGGTCGTTAAACCGGGAACGGACGCGTTTCAGGCCGTATCCCTGATCGCCCTGCTTGCCGCGGTGCTCTCGCTCACGCGCGATCTGCTCGTGCGCAAAATTCATGGCGACGTGCCCACGAGCGTCATCGTCTTCTCCACCGCCCTGTTTGCGGTGCCGATCGGAGTTCTCGGCTCCGGGTTTGAACCGTGGACGGTGCCCGGCGTGTTGCCCACGTTCGTCATTCTGGTTTCGGCTGCCTTTCTCGTGGCAGCGTTTGTCCTCACCGTTCTCTCCTTCCGGGGAACGGACGTATCCGTCGTTGCGCCGTTCCGCTACTCCATCGTCGTCTTCGCGTTTGTGCTCGGGATCATCGTTTTCGCGGAAATTCCCGACATTCTGTCGCTGATCGGAATCGGACTGATCGTCGCCGCGGGCCTCTACATGCTGCACCGGGAGACGGTGCGACGAAAAGGCAGGGCCGTTCCCGCGTGATCGAATGGGCTATCGGCCCATCGTATGAGACGCAGCGCGCTTCCACCTGTTGCTCGACCCTCCCTTTCGGCTAAGCTGCCGGCATCGCCGCGCGGACGCCAAGCCCGCGGATGAGAACGAAAAAGCCGCGCAAGGCGGCTATGGCGGGGGGCCGCCAGCCGTGGGGAGGACAATGCTGGACGGGCTGCTGACGCTCAGCCGCGCCATCGACGCGGTCAATACCCGTATCGGGAAATGGGTCGCCTGGCTGGTCGTCGTCGCCGTCGCGGTCTCGGCCACCAACGCGACCGTTCGGAAAGTTTTCGATACCAGCTCCAACGCCTGGCTCGAACTGCAATGGATCCTGTTCGCGGCGGTCTTTTTACTGTGCGCGTCGTGGACGCTGATCGCGAACGAGCATATCCGCATCGACATCGTGAACGTTGTGTTTCCGCGGCGGTTGCGTAGCTGGATCGAGGTCGTCGGCCATTTGTTCTTTCTGCTTCCGTTCACGCTCGTGATGGTCGTGACCGGTTGGCCGTTCTTCATCGCCTCCTGGTCGATTAACGAGCAATCCAGCAACGCCGGCGGCTTGCCGCAATGGCCGGCCAAATTCCTCGTACCGCTCGGATTCGCGCTCCTGTTCTTTCAGGGCGTGTCCGAACTGATCAAGCGCATCGCCATCATGCGCGGCAAGATTCCCGATCCGCATCCGAGCGGTCTTTCGGCAGAAGCCGAAGCCGAGGAACTGATCCGCCTCATGAAAAAAGATTAGCGGGCTCGCGGGACACAACATGATTGCATTTGTCATCCACAACATGGCGCCGATCATGTTTGCGTCGCTTGTTGTGTTTTTGTTGCTTGGATATCCCGTTGCCTTCGCGCTTGCCGCCAACGGGCTGTTCTTCGGGTTGATCGGCATCGAGCTGGGTCTGTTCAGCCCGGATTTCCTGCAAGCGCTGCCCGAGCGCGTCTATGGCATCATGGCCAACGACGTGCTGCTCGCCATCCCGTTCTTCACCTTCATGGGGCTGGTGCTCGAACGCAGCGGCATGGCGGAAGACCTGCTCGACACGATCGGGCAGTTGTTCGGCACGGTGCGCGGCGGTCTCGCCTATGCAGTCGTATTCGTGGGCGCGTTGCTCGCGGCCACCACCGGCGTCGTTGCCGCGTCGGTGATCGCCATGGGCCTGATCTCGCTGCCGATCATGTTGCGCTACGGCTACGACCGGCGGCTCGCCACGGGCGTAATCGCGGCGTCGGGCACGCTCGCCCAGATCATTCCGCCGTCGCTCGTGCTGATCGTCATGGCGGACCAACTCGGCCGCTCGGTCGGCGACATGTATGCGGGCGCTTTCGTTCCCGGCCTGGTGCTGTCTGCGCTCTATGCGACTTATGTGTTCGGGGTGGCGACGCTGTTCCCCGGGGCCGCACCCGGCTTGCCGCCAGAAACCCAAAAACTGAAAGACGCGGACGGCAAGGTCCACCGGCTTTCGCTTCTCGTGGTGACGATCATCTCCGGTATCGTCGCCCATTTCGCCATGCAGCGGACCGATGTGGCGGGCGGACCCGACTATGTCGTGCTGATGATGTCCATCGGCATTGTGGTCGCCTTCGCGATCGCCGTCGTCAACAAGCTGCTGCGGCTCAATCTGCTGTCGCTCATCACCGAGCAAACCATCTTCGTGCTGGTGCCGCCGCTCGCCCTGATCTTTCTCGTGCTTGGAACCATCTTCATCGGCGTCGCGACGCCGACCGAGGGCGGCGCGATGGGTGCAGCCGGCGCGGTTGCGCTCGCATTGATCAAGCGCAGGCTGACCTGGGACCTCGT
>JAICQA010000296.1 GCA_025929595.1 Xanthobacteraceae bacterium | reverse complement strand
GAGGGTCGAACCGCGAAGCGGTTCGGGGTGGGGGGCTAGGTCAGCATGTGACCGCTCCGCTCGCCCCACCCGGCCGCTCCCCCGGCTTACGCCGGGGTCGCGTCCACCCTCCCCTTGCTGGGAGGGAGAATTATTGAGCGGCGGCACGCGCACGCTCTGCCCCGGCTCGAGCCGTGTATGGGTCTTGGCGCGGCCGCCGTCGACGCGCACCTGCCCGGTGCGCAACAATTTTTGCAAATGTCCGAACGGCAGTGCCGGGTAATGCTCCTTGAACCAGCGGTCGAGGCGCATTCCCTGCTCGTCGTCCTTCACCTTGCGCGTGACGACACTCATCGCGTCAGGCCATCGAGCGGACGACGAACAGTCCCGCGAACACCGCCGCCAGCGACAGGAGGACGGAGACCAGCACATAGGCAACGCCCTGCCCGATCTCGCCGCGCTCGAACAGGAGCGCGAAGTCGAGCGAGAACGCCGAGAAGGTCGTGAAGCCGCCGAGGATGCCGGTCGCCAGAAAAAGGCGCAGCGGCTGCGTCCACATCGCGTCGCCGCGGAACGCGAACCAGGCCGCGAGCGCGCCGATGACGAAGGAGCCGACGATGTTCACGATGATCGTGCCCCACGGAAAGCCCGTGCCGAACCATGCCGCCGCGGAGACATTCACGCCATGGCGCAGCGCGGCGCCAATACCGCCGCCGACAAAAACGAGAAAAATCGAGAGCATTCGATCTGGCCTTCGCGCCGGATTGCGCGACGCTTGATACGTCTCCCACCGTCCCATCACAAGGCCGGGCCTTGATCCGGCCGTCCGCCCCGGCCATCGTGAGCGGAATTTCAAGGAGCAAAGCATGAGCCGACCCGCCGAAAAGCCCGCCTCCGGCAGAATGCCGGCCGATATCGCCGCCAGGGTCCGCGCCATCGGCCCCGTGATCGATCCGCCCGCCACCGCCGCGGTCTATGCCCCGCTGCATCCGCGCGAGCCCTATGCGGGCGTGAAGGTCACGCGCGACATCAAATACGGCGGTGACGACCGGCATGCGCTCGACGTCTTCACGCCGGAAGGCGCGGCGGCCCCTCGCCCCGTGCTGATCTTCATTCATGGCGGCGGCTACACCGGCGGCCACAAGCGCGAAGGTGAGAATTTCTTCTATGACAACATCATGCTCTGGGCCGTGCGCCACGGCATGGTCGGCGTCAACGCCACCTACCGCCTGGCGCCAAACGCTAAATGGCCGGCCGGAGCCGAGGATGTCGGCGCCGCGGTGCACTGGACGCGGGACAACATCGCCAAATTCGGCGGCGATCCGCAGCGTATCTTTCTCGCCGGCCACTCCGCCGGCGGCACCCATGTCGCCACTTACGCCGCACAGGAACGCTTTCACGCGCCCGGCGGTCACTCGCTCGCGGGCCTCATTCTTCTGTCGGGAAACTACGACCTCTCGAATGTCCCGGCCGATGAGCGCTACGCCGCCTATTTCGGTTCCGACCAGTCGAGATATGCCGAGCGTTCACCCTTCACAGGCCTGCTGAAAACCGACGTACCGATCTTCGCCGCCTATGGCGAACTCGAGCCGCCGTTCCTGTTCGAGCAGAGCAGGAATTTGATTGCAGCGCTTGAGCAGGCGGGCCGAAATGTTTCGGCGATTCATTTGCCCGGCCACAGCCATATCTCGATCACCTATCACATCAACACGCACGATACGGAGTTGACCGATGCGATGTTCGAATTCATTCGCAGGAATTCGGCGTAGCAAGGCGTTTTCGTCGGCGGTTGCGGGGCTATTGGCCCTGACGGCGCTTCTGCCGCAGATCGAGAATGAAATTTCTCTCCATGAGGACGATCTGCAATTCGCGCAGGTCAAGGGCAAAGGGAGAGGCGCCGGCGCGGGGTCAAAGAAGACCCAGCAAAAGGGACAAGAGAACGCCAGCGGCGAAAACGCAGACGATGAAATCGGCGGCGGAGGCGGCAGACATTGTCCCGCCGGTCAGTCAACCGTGCCGCTTCGGGGCCGTGGCGGGTCGGCCTCGGCGCGCGGCGCCGGGTGCATGTAGGCGCTATACGACGCCCGCAAATCCAAGCGCGGCGGCGACGGCCAGCGCCCAGACCGGATTGAATTTGCTGAAGTAGGAAAAGGCAGCCGTGCCGGCTGTGATCGCGAACGCCGTCACGCTGCCGTCGGCCGCCTGCGCGATGAGGAGCGCGCTCGCCGCAACGAAGCCAATGGTGACCGGCACCACCCCCACCTCAGTCGCGACGCGCCAGGGCGCGTGCTTGAAGCGGTCCCATACGCGCGTAACAAAATAGGCGACCGTACAGGTCGGAATGCAGAGCGCCGCCGCTGTCAGCAACGCGCCGGTCGCGCCCGCGAGTTGCCAGCCGATCAGCGTCACGAACAGCACATTCGGACCCGGCGCCGCCTGGCCGATCGCAAACAGATCGGCAAACTGCTGGCTGGTGAGCGCGCCCTGCACCTCTACGACCTGCCGGTGCAACTCGGGCACGATCGTGTTCACCCCGCCGACTGCGATCAGCGACAGCAATGCCACATGGAGCGCGAAGTCGCCGATGCCGCTTTGATCGCTCATCGGAGCTTCCACCATGCCCAGCCGATGCTGAGCGGCGCGAGCACCAGCACGACCCAATAGAGCGGCAGCCGCAACAGACCGACCGCCACAAATCCCGCGAGTGCGAAAAGAAGCGGCGACGCCTTTCGCTCCCGCACAAGCGGCATGACCATTTTGGCCGCCATGGCGACGAGCAGTCCCGCCGCGCCGGCGGCAAGCCCCGCAAGCGGTCCGCGCAGAACTTCGAGATCGCCATAACGGGCGTAGAGCGCGCCACAGGCCATCATGATGAATAAGGGAACAACGACGAGGCCGGTAGCGGCCGCCATCGCGCCCGCCACCCCGCGAAAGCGCGAGCCGACGATGACGGACATGTTCACGATGTTCGGCCCCGGCAGGAACTGGCAAAGCGCCAATGCCTCCGCGAATTCCCGCTCATCCAGCCAGCGCCGCCGTTCGACGAATTCTCGCCGCGCAAACGGCATCACGCCGCCGAACCCTGACAGCGCGACGGACAGAAAGCCGAGAAGCAATTCCGCGAGCGATGGAACCGGATGCGCGAGGCCGCCCCCGGCGGGAAGAGATTCGGGCATGGAACTCATTCTTAATCCGAGATCGAACGCACCGAAAGCCGCGGCGGGAACTGGAACAATTTCCGTTTCGTCCCGTTTGCCTGACGCGGCGGGCCGAGCATTTCCGGAGGAAGCACAAATGAGATCGATGAAAAAGGAACTATTGGCGGCCGCCGCAGCGGCGGCTTTGATCGTCGGCGGCACCCACGTCTGGGCGCAGTCGGGTGGCGCCGCCGGCGGTGACACCAAGCAGCAGGGCCGCAGCGGCGCGCAGAACGCGCCGAATGCAACCGGCGCACAGCAGCCCGGCGGCGCACAGGTCCAAGGCCAGGGCGAGATGAAATCCGGCCAGGGCGGCACGCAGGCCCAGGGTCAGGGCGGCGCCAAGACCGGCACGCAGACCGGCCAGAGTGACAAGAACGGGATGAAGAGCCAGTCCGGTCAGGCTCAGCAGCCGTCGGGCGACGAGAAGAAGCAGCAGACCACCCAGAGCAAGCCCGGCGCCAAGGACAAGCCGG
>JAICQA010000041.1 GCA_025929595.1 Xanthobacteraceae bacterium | reverse complement strand
TTGGGGCGTGCCCTTTTCGCGCACCGATGAGGGCCGCATCCTGCAGCGCGCCTTTGGCGGCATGACCACAAATTTCGGAAAAGGGCAGGCGATGCGCACATGCGCCGCCGCGGACCGCACCGGCCACGCCATGCTGCACACCATGTATGGCCAGGCGCTCCGCCACTCGGCCGAGTTCTTCATCGAATATTTCGCCATCGATCTCATCATGGACGGCGAAGGCCGCTGCCGCGGCGTGATCGCGCTCAAGCTCGACGACGGCACGCTGCATCGCTTCCGCGCGCATGAGACGGTGCTGGCGACCGGCGGCTATGGCCGCGCCTATTTCTCCTGCACCTCGGCGCACACCTGCACCGGCGACGGCGGCGGCATGGTGCTGCGCGCGGGTCTGCCGCTGCAGGATATGGAGTTCGTGCAATTCCATCCGACCGGCATTTACGGCGCGGGCTGCCTGATTACGGAAGGCGCGCGCGGGGAAGGCGGCTATCTCGTCAATTCCGAGGGCGAGCGCTTCATGGAGCGCTATGCGCCGTCGGCGAAGGATCTCGCGTCGCGCGACGTCGTCTCACGCGCCATGACGATTGAAATCCGCGAAGGCCGCGGCGTCGGCAAGAACAAGGATCACATCTTCCTGCATCTCGACCATCTCGATCCCGATACGCTGCATGAGCGGCTGCCGGGCATTTCGGAGAGCGCGAAGATTTTCGCGGGTGTCGACGTCGCGAGCGAACCGATTCCGGTGTTGCCGACCGTGCATTACAACATGGGCGGCGTTCCCACTAATTTCCACGGCGAGGCGCTGACCAAGGCGAACGGCCATGACGACACGATCATCCCCGGCCTGATGGCGGTGGGCGAGGCGGCTTGCGTCTCGGTGCATGGCGCGAACCGCCTCGGCTCGAATTCCTTGACCGATCTCGTCGTCTTCGGACGGGCGGCGGCGCATCGCTGCGCCGAGCTGGTGACGCCCGGCGACAAGCACGCAGACCTGCCGTCCGACTCGGCCGAATTCGCGCTCTCGCGCCTCGACCGCTTCCGGCACGCCAACGGCTCGGCGCCGACTGCGGACCTCCGGCTCAACATGCAGAAGGTGATGCAGACGAACTGCGCCGTCTTCCGCACCGCCGAGGTGCTGGAGGAAGGCCAGAAGCTCATCCACGATGTCTACAAGAACGCGCACGACGTGCGCGTCACCGACCGCTCGCTGGTGTGGAATTCCGACCTGATCGAGACGCTGGAATTCGATAACCTGATCGCGCAGGCCGTGGTCACGATGGAGTCGGCGGTGAACCGCCAGGAAAGCCGCGGTGCGCATGCGCGCGAGGACTTCCCCGAGCGCGACGACAAGGTCTGGATGAAGCACACGCTGTCGTGGTTCGACCGCGAGAGCGGCAAGGTGAAGCTCGATTACCGCGGCGTGCATACCTATACGCTCACGAACGAAGTGCAATATATCGAGCCGGTAAAGCGGGTGTATTGATGGTTCAGCTGACGCTGCCGAAGAATTCGAAGATCACGCAGGGCAAGACCTGGCTCGCGCCCGCGGGTGCGACGCGCACCACCGAATTCCGCATCTATCGCTGGAATCCGGACGATGGGCAGAACCCGCGCATCGATACCTTCTTCGTCGACCGCGACGATTGCGGGCCGATGGTTCTCGACGCCGTCATCTGGATCAAGAACAAGATCGACCCGACGCTCACCTTTCGACGCTCCTGCCGGGAGGGCGTGTGCGGCTCCTGCTCGATGAATATCGACGGGGTGAACACGCTCGCCTGCACGCTTGCGATCGACGACGTGGAAGCGCCGGTGAAGATCTATCCGCTGCCGCACATGGAAGTGGTGAAGGACCTGGTGCCGGATCTCAGCACCTTCTACGCCCAGTATGCTTCGATCGAGCCGTGGCTCAAGACCGACACGCCCGCGCCGGAGCGCGAATGGCGGCAGAGCCACGAAGACCGCGAAAAGCTCGACGGGCTTTACGAATGCATCCTGTGCGCCTGCTGCTCGGCGTCCTGCCCGAGCTACTGGTGGAACAGCGACCGTTACCTCGGCCCGGCGGTGCTCTTGCAGGCCTCGCGCTGGATTGAGGACTCGCGCGACGAGGCGGCGGGCGAACGGCTTGATAACCTCGAGGATCCGTTCCGACTCTATCGCTGCCACACGATCCTGAACTGCTCGCAGACCTGCCCGAAGGGGCTGAACCCGGCCAAGGCCATCGCCGAGATCAAGAAGAAGATGGTCGAGCGGCAGCTCTGAGGGCGCGCACCGGCTGCATCCGCGCGCAGCACGGTGTTCTTCTCCGGCATCAAAAGCAATGACCGCGCGTCAGATGCTGACGCGCGGCCATCCGGTTGATTCGGAGTTGGTAGTTAAGTCAGCGCGTAACGCGCTTACTTCTTGGCCTTTCTCCGCTTGCGCTTCTTCGGAGCCGCCGCTTTCGCTTTACGCTTCTTTGCTCTCTTTGCCATATTCGCCTCTTTCCAGATTTCTGTGCGCCGCGGATGCGGCGCTCGTTAGTGGCCGTGTTTCTTGAAATTATTCGCGGCCGGAAGTGGTGAGGTTGAAGATGTCGGCATCAATATCGAAAGACTCGGTATCGTCGACGTGCGTGCCGGCTTCGAGTCCTTCGCCTTGATCCCGAACAGTCCCGCGTCGCCTTGAGCGAAACTGCCGTCGTCGGTTCTTGACATCAGTCCTCCGAATCAGGAGCCGGCGATGCGCAACATCGCGCAACCTTGTGCAATTTGCCAAGGGAATTTGTTGTTTGCGCTTGACAAGGAATTCTTAACCGCGCGCTTGCGAGTCGCGATTGTGTTTTGACGCGATGCAAAACGCGCGCTCGGAAAACAAAATCCCGTTACGCGCCGATTCAAAAATTCAAAATACGACATGACGATCAATTGGTTATGCAAGGCGCGATTTTGACTCGTAAACAGACACGCGCATGCGCGCGCACGATCAGTCAAATGCAAACGAAGTGACGGCGCGTGTAAACGTAACAATCCACAGGCTGCCGAATTTTGCCGTTTGGAGTCGCCCGGCGACTCTCAAAGTCATGTTTTTTGACAAAACGGGCGCAGGTGATTCGCCAACAGGCCCGCCCGCCGGCCCGGTCGGCGTTCGAATGATGTCGATTGGGGTGCGTGAGCGATCAAACGCGGCCTTGCGGAGCAAGACGGCGCGCATTCAGACCGAGTTGAACGCGCGCCGCTGCACGTCGAGGATCGCGGTCGCGATGCCGTAGCTTTCCGCCATCCATTCGCGCGCCATGGAGAGCGGCGTCGCGCCCGGATTGACGACTTCTCCGACGACTTCGTCGGCACGCAGGCGCAGATGCGCTTCATGCTTCTTCGCGATGGCCTGCATGCGGCGGTTTTCTGCGAGGCAATTCAATTGGATAGATCGGATGCCGCGGTTGCGCGCGGACAGGATCGTGCGCTCCAGCAATTCGTTGCCGATGCCGCGTCCCTGCCACGCGCGTTCGAGACTGAATGCGGCTTCCGCTTCAAACGGGATCGCCGCGCCGAAGGTACGCAACTCCCCGACGCCGCGCAGCTCGCCGTCGGCGAAGAAGCCATGCACGACGGAGTCGTTCGAGAGCGCACGCGCGGCATACTGCTCGATGAAGTGACGGTTGACCGGCGAGCCGAAACGCGAGCGGCGGCTCTCGGGGTCGAGCCGGAGCAGATGATCGCGCAGGGCGGCCGTCTCGCCTGTCCAAAGACGGCGAATGTGACCCGGTGCCGGGGTGTCCTGGTCCTCGGGGCGGGCTTCTACTGCAGCGGAAGGCGTCGGGCGCAACTTCGAATCATTCATGCGCCATAGATAGGCTGCGAACATGAATAACGCCCGTCATTCGGGGACTTGTTGCGCATTGCTGCTATGCAGCAAAATCATGCGGCGGGTTTGTTGCGGCGCACGCGACTGCCTGTCGCGGCTTTGCGCCTTGCCCTGCCTTGTCCCGCACGGACACATCCCGTTTGCCATCGAACCAGTTGGAAACCGCTCCCGGCATAAGGTCGCAGCGGCCCGCGCGGGTGAAGGCGGGACGAGGAATAGGCATGTCGGCCATCGGGGCCCGCTACACCGCGCTCGTTGAATCCGGCGCCATCGAGAGCGATCCGGGACAGTTGGCGATCGTCGACCGCTTCGCGGCGCTCGAAGCGGCATTGTCCGACTTCCACCGCGCGGCGAAGTCGAGCGCGCTGGGCTGGCTGATGGCGAAGAAGCCCGCTGCCCCGCCGAAAGGGCTTTATCTCTGGGGCGATGTAGGGCGCGGGAAAACGATGCTGATGGACCTCTTCTTCGAAGGGGCCACGGTCGTGCGCAAGCGCCGCTCGCATTTTCACGAATTCATGGCCGATGTGCATGAGCGCGTGCGCCGCTTCCGCGCGCAGCAGAAGTCCGGCCATCGCCATAACGGCGACCCGATCCAGCTCACGGCCGACGAGATCGCGAACGAGACCACGCTGCTTTGCTTCGACGAATTTCATGTGACGGACATCGCCGACGCCATGATCCTCGGCCGCCTGTTCGAGCGGCTGTTCGGGCACCGGGTGATCCTGGTCGCGACCTCGAACGTGCCGCCGTCGGACCTCTATCTCGATGGGCTCAATCGGTCGCTGTTCGTGCCGTTCATCCGCATGCTCGAGACAAATCTTGAGGTGGTCAGGCTCGACGCGCGCACCGATTTCCGGCTCGAAAAGCTCGAAGGCCATGCGGCCTGGCACGTCCCGGCAGATGCCAAGGCCAGGGCCGCGCTCGACGAAATCTGGCGGCGGCTCGCAGGCGAGGGCGGCGGCGCGCCGGTCGACCTGCCGCTCAAGGGCCGCAGCATCCATGTGCCGCGGGCGGGCGGGGGTGCGGCGCGCTTTCCCTATGCTGAGCTGTGCCAGAAGCCGCTCGGCGCGCTCGATTTCCTCCAGCTCGCGCACAGCTTCCATACGATGATCGTCGACGACATTCCGCTGCTCACGGACCGCCACCGGAACGAGGTGCGCCGCTTCATCCTGCTCGTCGATACGCTTTATGATCGATCGGTGAAGCTGATCGCGTCGGCGGCCGCCGTGCCCGACCGGCTTTATGAAGAGAGCGGGACGGCCGAGGCGTTCGAATTCCGCCGCACCGCCTCGCGGCTCTTTGAGATGGGCTCGAAGGAATATCTGTCGCGGGCGCACGGCAAGAAGGACTCAAGGGCGAGCGGCGAGATCACCGGTCTCGTTGAAACCTGACCGACAAGAATCGAGGGGAGCGCGATGTCCGAGCATAAGAACAATACGAACCATACGCATCACCACGGACACGCCTGCGCGATCTGCGGGCCGGCGGCGCACAGCGGCAAGACGCTGGCGCTGTCGGGGTTGCGGCCATCGCTCGTGGAGCGGATGCGGCAGGATCACCCCGACATGCCCGCCGACGCCGCGGTTTGCCTCAACCATATTGCCGACTACCGCGCGAAATATGTGTCCGAACTTCTGCACCAGGAGCGGGGGGAGCTCTCCGACCTCGATAAGGAAGTGGTGGCAAGCCTGAGCGCGGGTCAGACGATCGCCGCCAACACCGAACAGGAATACGCCGAGGACGTCTCTTTCGGCGGCAAGGTGTCGGATGGGCTCGCGAAGTTCGGCGGGAGCTGGGCCTTCATCATCCTCTTCATCGTGATCATTATCGTCTGGATGTCGATCAATGCCGCCGTCGTCGGCGGCGCGAATTTTGACCCGTTCCCGTTCATCCTTCTGAACCTCGTCCTGTCGTGCCTCGCGGCATTCCAGGCGCCGGTCATCCTGATGAGCCAGAACCGGCAGGAAATAAAAGACCGGCTGCGCGCGGAAAACGACTATCAGGTGAATCTGAAGGCCGAGCTTGAAATCCGGCACCTGCACGAAAAGATGGACCACCTGATCAACCGGCAATGGGAGCGGCTGGCCGAGATTCAGGAGATTCAGCTCGAAATCATGCAGGACATCGCCCGCCGAAAGTCATAGCGGCGCCGGGCGCGAAACGCCCCGAAAACCTTGAACGGACGGGGCAAACGGTCTAGTCAAACGGCCGTCAATTCCCCGGCCCACCCGCACATTCAAAGCGTCGGAAACCCATGGCCAGAGCCAAGATCGCACTCATCGGTGCCGGCCAGATCGGCGGCACGCTCGCCCTTCTCGCAGGTCAAAAAAATCTCGGCGATGTCGTCCTGTTCGACATCGCGGAAGGCATCCCGCAGGGCAAAGCGCTCGACATCGCGCAGCTCTCGCCGGTGGAGAAATTCGACGCGCGCTTCTCCGGCACCCAATCCTATGAAGCGATCGAGGGTGCCGACGTCATCATCGTCACCGCGGGCGTGCCGCGCAAGCCAGGCATGAGCCGCGACGATCTCCTCTCGATCAACCTCAAGGTGATGGAGCAGGCGGGCGCCGGCATCAAGAAATACGCGCCCAATGCGTTTGTGATCTGCATCACCAACCCGCTCGACGCGATGGTGTGGGCGATCCAGAAGGCGTGCGGCCTGCCGAAGAATAAGGTGGTCGGCATGGCGGGCGTGCTCGACAGCGCGCGCTTCCGCTACTTCCTCGCCGACGAGTTCAACGTGTCGGTGGAAGACGTCACCGCTTTCGTGCTCGGCGGCCACGGCGATACGATGGTGCCGCTCACGCGCTACTCAACCGTGGCGGGCGTGCCGATCCCCGATCTCATCAAAATGGGCTGGTCGACGCAGGACCGCATCGACAGCATCGTCCAGCGTACGCGCGACGGCGGCGCGGAGATCGTGAACCTGCTGAAGACCGGCTCGGCCTTCTACGCGCCGGCGGCATCGGCGATCGCGATGGCCGAGAGCTATCTCCTCGACAAGAAGCGCGTGCTGCCCTGCGCCGCCTGGCTCAACGGCGAGTACGGGGTGAAGGGGCTCTATGTCGGCGCGCCGGTGGTGATCGGCGCCAAGGGCGTCGAGCGCGTGGTCGAGATCGACCTCGACCGCGGCGAGCGGGCGATGCTCGACAAATCGGTAGCCTCGGTGAAGGGCCTGGTCGACGCCTGCCTGAAAATCGCTCCCGATCTCGGCAAGTGAGTACGGGGCGAATGGGACGGAGCCGCCCCGAGCGCTTTCTCCGGTTCGCCCCATTAATCCCGCTTGCGCGGGCGCCAAAGCTGAAGTCAAATCCCTGGAATAATGTATATTAGAGCCGTCCCAACGGCTCAGGGACGGGGAGCGCGCCAATGAACATCCACGAATATCAAGCCAAACAGGTGCTGCGCGAATACGGCGTCCCCGTCCCGCGCGGCGAGCCCGCCTTTTCGGTCGAGGAAGCGGAAGCGGCGGCGAAGTCGCTCGGCGGGCCGGTCTGGGTGGTGAAGGCGCAGATCCACGCGGGCGGCCGCGGCAAGGCTGGTGGCGTCAAGGTCGTCAAATCCATCGACGACGTGAAGGCGGAAGCGAAGCGGCTCCTCGGCTCCACGCTCGTCACGCATCAGACCGGTCCGGCGGGCAAGGAAGTCGGCCGCGTTTACATCGAAGAAGGTGCGGCGATCGATAAAGAGTTTTATCTCTCGCTCCTCGTCGACCGCGAGACCTCGCGTATCGCCTTCGTGATCTCGACCGAAGGCGGCATGAACATCGAGGAAGTGGCGCACGACACGCCCGAAAAGATCCTCACCTTCTCGATCGATCCGGTCGCGAATATCTGCCCGTATCACGTGCGCAAGGCGGCGAAGGCGCTTGGCTTCGAGGAAGCGCAGCCGAAGCAGCTCTCCGCGCTCCTGACCAACTTGCACAAGGCGTTCGTCGACAAGGACATGAGTTTGCTCGAAGTGAACCCGCTCATTCTCACCAAGAGCGGCGATCTCGTCTGCCTCGACGCCAAGGTCTCGTTCGACGACAACGCGCTCTTCCGCCACCCGCTGATCGCGCGGCTGCGCGACGAAAGCGAGGAGGACGAGAAGGAAATCGAGGCGTCGAAATACGACCTCAACTACATCACGCTCGACGGCACGATCGGCTGCATGGTGAACGGCGCCGGCCTCGCCATGGCGACGATGGACATCATCAAGCTCTATGGCGAGTCGCCCGCGAACTTCCTCGACGTGGGCGGCGGCGCGACCAAGGAGAAGGTCACGGCTGCTTTCAAGATCATCACCGCCGACCCGAATGTGAAGGGCATTCTCGTCAATATTTTCGGCGGCATCATGCGTTGCGACGTGATCGCCGAGGGCGTCGTCGCGGCCGTGAAGGAAGTCGGCCTCAAGGTGCCGCTCGTCGTGCGCTTGGAGGGTACGAATGTCGAGCAGGGCAAGAAGATCATCGGAGAATCGGGCCTGGATGTCGTTTCCGCCGACGATCTCGACGACGCCGCGCAGAAGATTGTCAAGGCAGTGCAAGGGAAGGCCGCGTGACTGCCGCAGCGGCACACGCCGACGTTTCGGCCGGCGTAGCGCCGGCGACGCGGGCCTGTCCAGCCTGTGGCGGGCAGGAAAGCCGCGCGCTGCCGCGTTATTCAACGCCCCGCTGGCAGATCGTCGAGTGCGCAAACTGCCGCTTCGTGTTTCTCCGAAATCCTCCCGTCTATGAGCGGATGGTCGAGGAATTCGCCTGGGAGAAGACCAGGGTCGTTGAAAGGCAGAGACGCAAGGAAGCCCGCCCGACCCTCATGCAGATCGATCGCGGCACACGATGGCGGCTGGGCGCGTTCAAGCCGCAGCGGCGCGATCTCTATCGTTCGCTCTTCAAGCCTGGCCGCGTGCTGGACGTCGGCTGCGGCAAGGGCAGGCATGTTCCGCCGCCGTTCGTTCCCTACGGAATCGAGATCTCGAAAGCGCTGTACGAGAAGGCCGCCGCGCATATGGCGAAGCGAGGCGGCCAAGCCATCCACGGTCCCGCCTCCGAAGCGATCGCGACATTCCCTGACCGTTATTTCTCGGGTGTGGTTCTGAGCTCGGTTGTGGAGCACGAACTGCGGCCGCTGCAACTTCTGTCGCATGTCGCGCGCGTGCTGGAAAAAGACGGCAAGGCCTATATCCGCCTTCCGAATTTCGGCAGCTTCAACCGCGTGCTCGGCGGTGGCCACTGGTGCGGATTTCGACACCCGGACCACGTCAACTATTTCACGACGAACTCGCTGCGGAGCATGGCGGCCGACGCCGGACTGGCCATGAAGCTCCTCCACCCGATTCGCACGCCATTCGACGACAACATCAATGCCATCCTCACGCCGATGGCGAAGCACTGAGGAATCCGGTCATGTCAGTTCTGGTCAATTCCGATACCAAGGTCATCACTCAGGGCTTCACGGGCAAGAACGGTACGTTCCACTCCGAGCAGGCCATCAAATACGGCACGCGCATGGTGGGCGGCGTGTCGCCCGGCAAGGGCGGCTCCGAGCATCTCGGCCTGCCCGTGTTCGACACGGTGATGGAAGCGAAGAAGGCGACCGGCTGCGACGCGAGCGCGATCTATGTCCCGCCGGCGGGCGCGGCCGATGCGATCGCGGAAGCGATCGACGCGGAGATCGCCCTCATCGTCTGCATCACCGAGGGCATTCCGGTCCTCGACATGGTCAAGGTGAAACGCTCGCTCTCGGGCTCGAAGTCGCGGCTCATCGGACCGAACTGCCCCGGCGTGATCACGCCGGACCAGTGCAAGATCGGCATCATGCCCGGCCACATCCATAAGGCAGGCAAGGTGGGCATTGTCTCGCGTTCCGGCACGCTCACCTATGAGGCGGTGTTCCAGACCACCGCCGAGGGCCTCGGGCAGAGCACCTGCGTCGGCATCGGGGGCGACCCGGTGAAGGGCACCGAGTTCATTGACGTGTTGGAAATGTTCCTCGCCGATAAGGGCACCGAAGCGATCATCATGATCGGCGAAATCGGAGGCTCGGCAGAAGAAGACGCCGCACAGTTTCTGCGCGATGAGGCGAAAAAGGGCCGCAAGAAGCCGACCGTAGGCTTCATTGCCGGCCGCACGGCACCCCCGGGGCGCCGCATGGGTCATGCGGGCGCCATCATTTCGGGTGGAAAAGGGGACGCGGAGTCCAAGATCGCCGCCATGGAGGCGGCGGGAATCCGCGTATCACAATCGCCGGCGCGGTTGGGCAAGACACTCGTCGAGGTTCTAAAAGGCCGATAAGGCTGCTAAAGAGCCCCCTTCGACGATTGGCAATGCGAATCACGCGGCCCTGCCGGGTCGACGCCATCGGGGTTCCCTGATCGCCGGACTTACAGCGAGCGTCCCTCCGGGGATGGAACCATGGCCAAAGACAGCAAGACCGAAACCTTTCTCCGCACGTCCTTTCTCCACGGCGCGAACGCCGCCTACCTTGAAGACCTCCAGGCCCGCTACGAGCAGGACCCGTCGTCGGTGGACGGCGAGTGGCAGGCCTTCTTCGCCGGTCTGAAGGAAGAGCGCGGCGCGCCGGAAGCCAATGCGCGCGGCGCTTCGTGGAAGCAGGATCACTGGCCGGTGCCCCTGAACGGCGAACTCGTGGCCGCGCTCGACGGCAATTGGCTCGCATTCGAAAAGACAGCCGGGCAGAAGATTCAAGCCAAGGCGCAGAAGGCAGGCGTCGAGCTTTCATCCGCCGACGTGATGCAGGCGACGCGCGACTCCGTGCGCGCGCTCTTCCTGATCCGCGCCTATCGCGCGCGCGGTCACCTGGAAGCCAAGCTCGACCCGCTCGGGCTTGAGCCGGTGGGCGTCCATCCCGAACTCGACCCCAAATCCTACGGCTTCACGGAAGCCGACTACGACCGCAAGATTTTCATCGACAACGTGCTCGGGCTCGAATTCGCGTCGATCCGCGAGATGGTCGCGATCCTGCGCCGCACCTATTGCCAGACGATCGGCGTCGAGTTCATGCACGTGAACTCGCCCGACGAGAAGTCGTGGCTGCAGGAACGCATCGAAGGGCCGGACAAGGAAATTTCGTTCACGCGTGAAGGCAAGCGCGCGATCCTGAACAAGCTTGTCGAGGCGGAAGGCTTCGAAAAGTTCATCGACGTCAAATACACCGGCACCAAGCGCTTCGGACTCGACGGCGCGGAGTCGATGGTCCCGGCGCTCGAGCAGATCATCAAGCGCGGCGGCGCGCTCGGCGTGCGCGACATCGTGTTCGGCATGGCGCATCGCGGACGACTGAACGTGCTCGCGCAGGTGATGGGCAAGCCGCACCGCGCGATCTTCCACGAGTTCAAGGGCGGCGCGGCGGCGCCCGAAGACGTCGAAGGCTCGGGCGACGTGAAGTACCACCTCGGCGCGTCATCGGATCGCGAGTTCGACGGCAACAAGGTGCATCTGTCGCTGACCGCGAACCCGTCGCATCTTGAGATCGTCAATCCGGTGGTGCTCGGCAAGGCGCGCGCGAAGCAGGATCAGCTCGCCGACAAGCCGCGCGGCGATATCGTGCCACTCGACCAGCGCGCGCGGGTGATGCCGCTGCTCATTCACGGCGACGCCGCTTTCGCGGGCCAGGGCGTCGTTGCGGAATGCTTCGGCCTCTCGGGTCTGCGCGGCCATCGCGTCGCAGGCTCGGTGCACTTCATCATCAATAACCAGATCGGCTTCACGACCAATCCGCGCTACGCGCGCTCGTCACCCTATCCCTCGGACGTCGCCAAGATGATCGAGGCGCCGATCCTGCACGTGAACGGCGACGATCCGGAGGCCGTGGTGTTCTGCGCCAAGGTGGCGACGGAATTCCGCCAGCGCTTCCACAAGCCGGTCGTGATCGACATGTTCTGCTACCGGCGCTTCGGTCACAACGAAGGCGACGAGCCCGCGTTCACGCAGCCCTTGATGTACAAGAAGATCCGCGCGCACCCGTCGACGCTCGATCTCTACGGCAAGAAGCTCGAGAGCGAAGGCGTCGTCGAGGCGGGCGAAATCGACAAGATGAAGGCCGACTGGCGCGCCAAGCTCGAGGTCGAGCACGAGGCGGGCCAGGACTACCGGCCGAACAAGGCCGATTGGCTCGACGGCCGCTGGTCGGGCATGAAGGCCACGAAAGAGCTCGACGACCCGCGGCGCGGCCAGACCGGCGTCGCGCTCGACACGCTGAAGGAGATCGGCCGCAAGATCACGGCCGTGCCGGATGGCTTCAAGGCCCACCGCACGATCACGCGTTTCCTGGAGAACCGCCGCAACGCGATCGAGCAGGACTCGGGGCTAGACTGGGCGACCGGCGAGGCGCTCGCGTTCTCTTCGCTGCTGCTCGACGGCAATCCGGTTCGGCTCTCGGGGCAGGACTCCGAACGCGGCACGTTCTCGCAGCGTCACTCGGTGCTGCACGATCAGGAAACCGACGAGCGCTACACATCGTTCAATCACATCCGCGACGGTCAGGCGCGCTACGAAGTCATCAACTCGATGCTCTCGGAAGAGGCGGTGCTCGGCTTCGAGTATGGCTTCACGCTCGCGGAGCCCAACGCGCTCACCGTCTGGGAAGCGCAGTTCGGCGACTTCGTGAACGGTGCGCAGGTCGTGATCGACCAGTTCATCACGTCGGGCGAGCGCAAATGGCTGCGCATGTCCGGCCTCGTGATGCTGTTGCCGCACGGCTATGAGGGACAAGGCCCCGAGCACTCGTCGGCGCGCATGGAGCGCTTCCTGCAGCAATGCGCGGAAGACAACATGCAGGTCGTCAACTGCACCACGCCGGCGAATTATTTCCATGTGCTGCGCCGCCAGCTCCACCGCGACTTCCGCAAGCCGCTCATCGTGTTCACGCCGAAATCCCTGCTCAGGCACAAGAAGTGCGTCTCGACGCTGGACGATATGGGCGACAGCACCTCGTTCCACCGCGTGCTGTGGGACGACGCTGAACTCAACAACGGCAGCACAACGATCAAGCTCAAGGGCGATGCGGAAATCCGCCGCGTGATCATCTGCTCGGGCAAGGTCTATTACGATCTGCTGGACGAGCGGGAGAAGCGCGGTCTCGGCGACATCTACATCCTGCGGCTCGAACAGCTCTATCCGTGGCCAATGAAGTCAATGATGCACGAGCTGGCGCGCTTCCCG
>JAICQA010000346.1 GCA_025929595.1 Xanthobacteraceae bacterium | reverse complement strand
GTGGAAGAGGCCAAGGAAGAGGTCGTCGAGATCGTCGAGTTCCTCAAGGACCCGGGCAAGTTCCAGCGCCTGGGTGGCAAGATTCCCCGCGGCGTGTTGATGGTCGGCTCGCCGGGTACCGGCAAGACCTTGCTGGCGCGTGCCATCGCCGGCGAAGCCAAGGTGCCGTTCTTCACCATTTCGGGCTCCGACTTCGTGGAGATGTTCGTCGGCGTAGGCGCCTCGCGCGTGCGCGACATGTTCGAGCAGGCGAAGAAGCATGCCCCCTGCATCATCTTCATCGATGAAATCGACGCGGTCGGACGCCACCGTGGCGCTGGCTTGGGCGGTGGCCACGATGAGCGCGAGCAGACGCTCAACCAGTTGCTGGTGGAGATGGACGGCTTCGAGGCGAATGAAGGCATCATCCTGATCGCCGCGACGAACCGTCCGGACGTGCTCGATCCCGCGCTGCTGCGTCCCGGCCGTTTCGACCGTCAGGTGATCGTGCCGAACCCCGACGTCATCGGTCGCGAACAGATTCTCAAGGTTCACGCCAAGAAGGTGCCGCTCGCACCCGATGTGAATCTCAAGACGGTCGCGCGCGGCACGCCCGGCTTCTCCGGCGCCGATCTCGCGAACCTCGTCAACGAAGCCGCGCTCATGGCCGCGCGTCGCAACAAGCGCATGGTCACGCAGCACGAATTCGAGGATGCAAAAGACAAGGTGATGATGGGCGCGGAGCGCAAATCGCTCGTCATGACCGAGGAAGAGAAACTGCTTACGGCCTATCATGAGGGCGGACACGCGATCGTCGCGCTCAACGTCAAGGCGACCGATCCCGTGCATAAGGCCACGATCATCCCGCGCGGACGCGCGCTCGGCATGGTCATGCAACTGCCGGAGCGCGACAAGCTCTCGATGAGCTTCGAGCAGATGACGTCGCGCCTCGCGATCATGATGGGCGGGCGCGTCGCGGAAGAAATAGTCTTCGGTGCGGACAAAGTGACGTCGGGCGCGTCATCCGACATCGAGCAGGCGACCAAGCTCGCACGCATGATGGTGACGCGCTGGGGCCTCTCGCCCGAGCTCGGCACGGTCGCGTATGGCGAAAATCAGGAAGAGGTCTTCCTCGGCTACTCGGTGTCGCGGCAGCAGAACATTTCGGAGGAAACGGTTCGCAAGATCGACGCCGAGATCAAGCGTTACGTCGAAGAGGGCTACGCGCTCGCGACCAAGATCCTGACCGAGAAGCGCGCCGATCTGGAATCGCTTGCCAAGGGCCTGCTCGAATACGAGACGCTCACAGGCGATGAAATCCGCGACCTGCTCGACGGCAAGCCGCCGGTGCGCGAGGGCGTGACCGAGCCGACGACGCCGCGGACCTCGGCCGTGCCGACTGCGGGCAGGCCGCGCCCGCGCCCCGACACGGGCGGACTTGAGCCCGCGCCGCAGGCCTAAACTCAACAGGATTGCTTCCGATGCCCGGCCTTCGCGCCGGGCATCGCGCTTTCTGCGCCGGCCGGATTTAAGACATTCGCAAGCGGCGGGCGCGATGCTCCGTGCGCCGGCGCTGTCGCGCCGATGCGCAGGGTCAGTTCATGGCGCGCACCGCCGCCGTTTCCGTGTCGGACACGCAGGACACGATCCTGCGTGTCCTGCATCTCGTGCTGTTCGCGCTTTGCATCGCCAACGTCGCCTGGCTCGTTGCGATGTATGCAGGCGGCACTTTCATCTTTGACTCGCTCGGGCGGCCGAAGCCGGTGGATTTTGTGAGCTTTTGGGCCGCGGGAAAGCTCGCGCTGCAGGGCCAGGGCGCAGCGGCCTATGACTGGGCTATCCACAAGCAGTTTCAGAACTTGTCGGTCGGCTACGACTTTCCGGGCCGCTACAACTGGCACAATCCGCCGACTTTCCTTCTGATCGCCACTGCGCTCGCGACCGTGCCGTTTCTCGTTTCGTTGACCGCGTGGCTTGCGATCACCCTGTCGCTCTATCTCGTCACGGTGCGCTGGATTGTCGGTCATCCGCTCGGCTGGTTGCTGGCCGCCGGATCTCCCGCAACGCTGGCGACGATCGCTGCCGGACAAAATGGCTTTCTTACCGCTTCGCTGATCGGCGGGACGCTCGGCTTCATGGAACGGAGGCCGGTCCTTTCCGGTATCTGTCTCGGCTTGCTGACCTATAAGCCGCAGTTCGGCTTGCTGTTTCCAATCGTGCTCGTCGCCGCGCGGCGATGGACGGTGTTCTGGGTGGCGGCGCTGACCGGCATGGTCTTCGCGGTCTTGTCGTGGGTTGCGTACGGCAGCGAGGCATGGATCGCCTTCTTCGACTGGCTCCCGGTGACGTCGCAAGCATTCCTCTCCGAAGGGCGTGCCGAACTCGGCAAACAACAGAGTCTGTTCGCAATCGTGCGCGTGCTGGGCGGTCCGGAGCCGCTTGCATGGACGCTGCAGGCGGTCTTCACCGGCTTTGTCGCGTTGGCCGCGTGCATCTTGTGGCGCGGCAGGGCTGCCTTCGAATTGAAGGCCGCCGGGTTGGCAGCCGGGACGATGCTCGCGACGCCGTATGCCTATCTCTATGACGGCCCGGTGCTCGCGGTCGCTGTTGCGTTCCTGCTGCGGCTTTGGCTCGCCGTCGGTTTCCGCGGTTATGAGCTCGCGGGTCTCGCTGCGGCGGCGGCGTTGATGACGGCGTTTACCTTCCTGCGGGTGCCGTTCGCGTTCGGTTCGGCGTTGATCGTCTTTGTGCTTGTCCTGTTGCGCGCGTGGCCGGTTCTCTCGACGCGCGGATTGCATCGCGCCGCCTGACGGCGCTTCGCGCCCGCATGTTCTGCGCCAAACACGGACGCCCATGCGCAATCGCTTATTGCCCTCCCGATGGCCGCTTGCTAGGGCGGCCTCCCTCATGAATGCGCGCGTGAAAACTTCCCCGGCATTTTGGTCGCTCGACGGTTTTGCGCTCGGCGCGCGGCTCGGCGCGCCGCTCCTGCCCGGCATGATCGCCTTCGGTCTCGCCGTCGGCAGCACGGGTGCCGCCAACGGATTGACGCTCGCCGAAAGCATTCTGATG
>JAICQA010000118.1 GCA_025929595.1 Xanthobacteraceae bacterium | reverse complement strand
GGCGCGATCGTGCAGTTCGGCGGCCAGACGCCGCTCAAGCTCGCGGACGCGCTGGAAAAGGCGAATATCCCGATCCTCGGCACGTCGCCCGACGCGATCGATCTCGCGGAAGACCGCGACCGCTTCAAGACGCTGCTTGAAAAGTTGAAGCTGCGGCAGCCGGAAAACGGCATCGCCAAGAGTGCGGTTGAAGCCAAGCGCATTGCCGAGCAGATCGGTTATCCGGTCGTCATCCGCCCGTCCTACGTGCTCGGCGGCCGCGCGATGGAGATCGTGCACGATACGCCGCAGCTCGAACGCTACATGAAGGAAGCCGTGGTCGTGTCGGGCAAGAGTCCGGTGCTGATCGACCGCTATCTCTCCGACGCCATCGAGGTGGACGTCGATGCGCTCTCCGACGGCAAGGACGTGTTCGTCGCCGGCATCATGGAGCACATCGAGGAAGCGGGCATTCACTCGGGCGACTCGGCCTGTTCGCTGCCGCCGCATTCGCTGTCGGCCAAGACGATTG
The DNA here is from genome assembly GCA_025929595.1 of Xanthobacteraceae bacterium. Classification (GTDB taxonomy): domain Bacteria; phylum Pseudomonadota; class Alphaproteobacteria; order Rhizobiales; family Xanthobacteraceae; genus JAUSIF01. The sequence continues at coordinate 7,495 of JAICQA010000118.1, read as the reverse complement.
CCGATCTCGAGCAAGAAACGGCGGCGCTTGCGCTCGCGCTCAAGGTCGGCGGGTTGATGAACGTGCAGTATGCGATCAAAGACGGCGAGATCTACGTGCTGGAAGTGAACCCGCGCGCCTCGCGCACGGTACCGTTCGTCGCCAAGACCATCGGGGTGCCGGTGGCGAAGATCGCCTCGCGCGTCATGGCGGGCGAGACGCTTGCAAGCTTCAAGCTCAGCCGTCCGTCTTACAAGCACATCGCGGTGAAGGAAGCCGTGTTCCCGTTTGCGCGTTTCCCCGGCGTCGACACGGTGCTCGGCCCGGAAATGCGTTCGACCGGCGAAGTGATGGGGCTCGACTTCGATTTCTCGATCGCGTTCGCGAAGAGCCAGATCGGCGGCGGCACAATGCTCCCGAAAAAGGGAATCGTGTTCGTGTCGGTCAAGGATTCCGACAAGCCGCGCATCCTCGAATCGATCCGTACGCTGGCCGGGCTCGGCTTCAGGGTCATCGCGACGTCGGGGACGCTCCGGTTCCTCAGGGAACAGGGCATCGAAGCCGAAAAGATCAACAAGGTGCTGGAGGGGCGGCCGCATATCGTGGACGCCATCAAGAACGGCGAAGTGCAGCTTGTGTTCAATACCACCGAGGGTGCGCAAGCCCTTACAGATTCAAGGTCTTTGCGCCGCGCGGCCCTCTTGCATAAAGTGCCGTATTACACCACTCTTTCAGGTGCCATCGCTGCGGCGCGCGGGATCAAGGCCTATCTGGGCGGCGATCTGGAAGTGCGGGCGCTGCAAAGCTACTTCAAAAGCGGGGCCTGAAAGGGCCCGCGCTTCGTTTGGCGGTGGCGTGTTCGTAATCCGTTCCGCGGTCGCGGCGGCCGGTCGTTTCCGGGCGCCCGACGGCGGATTTTGCTGACTCGGTCGGGCCCGGGCCGGCCGGGTGAGGAGAGAAGAAAATGGAAAAGATCCCGATGACGGCCTCCGGCTATTCCGCGCTCGAGGTCGAGCTGCGCCACCGCCAGCAGGTGGAGCGGCCGCGCATCATCCAGCAGATCACCGAGGCGCGCGGCCACGGCGACCTGTCGGAGAATGCCGAGTATCACGCTGCGAAAGAGACGCAGTCGCTGAACGAGGGACGTATCGCGGAGCTCGAAGACAAGATTTCGCGTGCCGAAGTGATCGACGTGTCGAAGCTTTCGGGCGACACCATCACCTTCGGCGCGACGGTGACGCTCGTCGACGAGGACACCGACGAGAAGAAGGCGTGGCAGATCGTGGGCGAGACGGAAGCCGACGCCAAGGCCGGCCGCATCTCGATCACGTCACCGCTGGCGCGCGCGCTGATCGGCAAGAAGAAGGGCGTCTCGGTCGAAGTGAATACGCCGAAGGGCGCCAAGGCTTACGAGGTCGTGAAGATTGAGTGGCGCTGAGCGCCGCTTTCCGGCCCGCAGCCTGGCGCAGCATGGCGCCGGGCTCGTTCGAACGAGGTCTGTCATGAACCGCCGGGCATTCCTGCTGGGATTCGCCGCCGTTTCGGCGGCGATCCCCTTCGCACGCTATTTCTCCACGGACGTGTTCGCGCAAAGCGGCCGAACGGTGAGCCGCATCGTCGTCGATACCGGGCCGCTGGAGGCGCGCGGCGCGCGCGGTGCCGCAGCCGTAATCGGCCAGCAATTGCGCGCGAGCCTGGCTCGGGAATTCGCGGGCCGCATCGGCTCCGGCCCGGTGCTGACCGCGCGCATTCACGGCGTGCTGCTCGCCCATTACTCCGGCGGCAACGAGGACTTCGGCGGCATCCCTTCGGATTATCTCGAAGGCGAGATCATTGTCGGCAAGCAGCGGATTCCGCTGGATGTGGCCGTTTCGGCGGACTCGGGCGGGACCTGGTATGTGCCCGGGTTTGAAGAGCGGCGGCTGCGCGCGCTTGCCGACAGTTTCGCGAGCTGGGCACGCCGGCGCGTCTAGTCACCTGCGCGGTGCGCGAACATCTCGATCTGTTTCCGCCAGTCGTTCTCGGCGCCTGCCGCGCGCTCGCCGATCCAGTGAAACGATTTCGGCGTGATCTCGGTGAAGCGCCAGCGCAATCGCGTTCCCTTGCCGTCGTCACCGATCTGCACGATGTCGTCGTCCTCCGCGCGCCCGATCTGGCGCGTGTAGACCTGACGCATCGGGTCGCTCCACAGGATGTGCCACGCGTCGATGCCGGGATCATAGATGCGCAGCGTCGTGCCGTAGAAAATCTGCGGCAGCACCCAGACATCCTGAATGGCTTTGCCTTCCAGCGTCCATGCGAAGTGGATTTCGCCATCGGGTCCTTTTTGCTGGCCGCCGGCATCGGGGTGAATGACCGAGGTCATGCCCCAGGAACCGATGAAGCGGCCGTAGAGCGCGAGCTTATCGGCGCGGTCGGCGGCGGGACCGTCGCTCAGCAAGACTTCCTTGAAGCAGCGATGCATATGAAGCCTCCTCACGCCTTGACCGCGCAATAGGCTTCGACACGGTAGCCGTCCGGGTCGACGGCAAAGGCTGCGTAATAGTCGGCGCTGTAATCCGCGCGGATGCCCGGCGCGCCGTTGTCACGGCCGCCGTTGGCAAGCGCTGCCTTGTGGAAGGCATCCACGCCTTTGCGCGTCGGCGCGGCGAAGCAGAAATGCAGGCCGGAATTCTGATCCGGCGGCACGGGTTTGTGAGCTTTGTTCACCCACAGCGCGATCGATTGGCCGCCATAGCCCAGCGAATCCGCGCCTTCGCTGAGACAGCGATAGCCGAGCGGTTGCAGGACGGCGTCGTAGAAGCGCTTGGCTCGCGAAACATCAGCAACACCGATGGATACATGATCGAACATGATGGATCTCCCGGTTGAATTTCCGGGTTTACTAGTCGTGGCCGCTCGCAGCGGCTTGGGAAAAATTGCTATTCTGGACCCATGACGATCCGCGCAAACATGCTCGCATCAGGCGCCGGCTGGCAGGCCTATGAATTCATTTGCAGCGCCGGCCCCTCGGATCGTCCGTTCGAGGAAATGCATAAAGGTTTCAGCATCGCCGCGGTGACGAGCGGGACGTTCCAGTATCGATCGTCGGACGGTGACGCCATCCTCGCGCCGGGTGCGCTGCTCCTCGGCAATCACGGCGCCTGCTATCAATGCGGTCATGAGCACGGGGCGGGCGATCGCTGCCTGTCGTTTCATTACGAGCCGGAATTTTTCGAGACGCTTCTCGCCGACGTGGCAGGCGGCGGCAAGACCGGATTTGCGCGAACGTCGTTGCCTCCGATCGAAGGGTCCATTTCGCTCCTCGCGCAGTTCGAAGCGGCGAGCGATGCTGACGAGTTCGAGACGTTGGCCCATGACATGGCTGCGATGGCCGTCACCGCGTCCGGTGACAGCGGTCGTCGAACCGTCAGCACCAGATCACGCGACGAGCGCCGTATTTCCGATGCCCTGCGGCACATCGAAGCCGCGGCAGACGAGCGGCTATCGCTCGCGATGCTCGCGGACACCGTCGGCATGAGCCGCTATCATTTCCTGCGCACGTTCCGCCGTATCGTCGGCATGACGCCGCATCAATATGTGCTGCGGATGCGGATGCAGCGCGCTGCAGCGCGTATCCGGCAGTCGGAAGAATCGATATCCACGATCGCGTTCGACTCAGGATTCGAAGATCTCTCGACCTTCAATCGCCGGTTTCTTCAGGTCGTCGGTGACACGCCGGGCGGCTTCCGCCGCCGGACTACTCGGCGGAAAGCTCCAGCGGCACCATCGCCTCGTCCTTCGAGCGGCGCAGCGTCAGCGCGGTCTTGACGTTGCGCACATTCGGCGCGGCGGTGAGCTCGGAAACGAATTTCTGAAACGTCGCGAGGTCCGGCGCCACGCATTTCAGGATGAAATCGACCTCGCCCGACAGCATCCAGCATTCGCGCACGACGGGCCAACCGCGCACGCGCTGCTCGAAGGCGGCGAGATCGGCTTCGGCCTGACTTACGAGATGGACCATGGCGAAGACCGCGACCTCGTAGCCGAGCATCTTCTCGTCGAGGAGCGCGCGGTAACCGCGGATGATGCCGGCCTGCTCGAGTGCGCGCATACGGCGCAGGCAGGGCGGCGCCGAGATGCCGACCCGGCGCGACAGCTCAACATTTGTGATGCGTCCATCACGCTGGAGCTCGGAGAGAATCTTCCAGTCGATGGCGTCGAGCTGTGCGCGCTTGTTCTGGTCCCCGCCCATCGCTCCGTTCCCCGACTCGCCGGCACGCTAGAGTAGTCCGCGCCATCCCGGAAGCCGAAAGCGCGCTAGCTCCTTGTTTTAGCGGCTTTTCTCGCCGCGCGCAGCGCGATTGCTGACAAAGGCGTGAAGATGGGGATAGCGTTCGGCGCGCGGGCAAAGGCCGCAGGCGCCGATTTGCACCGTGCGCTCCGGCACGCCATATCTAGCGGCCATGCGAATTCTCTGAGGAAGCAATGGCCACCGAGCACCTTCGCCTTGTCATCATCGGTTCCGGGCCGGCCGGCTACACGGCCGCGATCTACGCGGCGCGCGCGATGCTTTCGCCCGTGCTGATCGCCGGGCCGCAGCCCGGCGGGCAGATGACGATCACCACCGATGTCGAGAACTATCCCGGCTTTGCCAGCGTGGTCCAGGGCCCGTGGCTGATGGAGCAGATGCGCGAGCAGGCCGAGCATGTCGGCACGCGCATGGTGAGCGACCAAGTCTCGAAGCTCGATCTCTCCAAGCGGCCATTCCGCGTCGAGTGCGAATCGGGCGACGTTTATCTCGCCGACGCCGTGGTCGTCGCGACCGGCGCGCAAGCCAAGTGGCTCGGCGCGCCGTCGGAGGAAAAATTCCGCGGTTATGGCCTCTCGGCTTGCGCCACCTGCGACGGCTTCTTTTTCCGCGACAAGGAAGTGGCGGTGATCGGCGGCGGCAACACCGCAGTCGAGGAGGCGCTGTTCCTCACGAACTTCGCGTCGAAGGTGAAGCTCGTGCATCGGCGTGACGAGTTGCGCGCGGAACGCATCCTGCAGGAGCGCCTGTTCAAGAACGCCAAGGTCGAAGTGCTGTGGGACCACGAGGTGGTCGATTATCTCGGCACCGACGGCCCGCCGAAGGTGCGCGGCGTGAAGCTGTGCAACGTGAAGACGGGCGACACGAAGGACGTGCAGCTCGACGGCGTGTTCGTGGCAATCGGCCATGAGCCGCAGACCGAGCTCGTGAAGGATCAGCTCAAGATGAAGCCGAGCGGCTATGTGTGGACCGCGCCGGATTCGACCGCGACGTCGATACCGGGTGTGTTCGCTGCCGGTGACGTGACCGACGACATCTACCGGCAGGCGGTGACGGCGGCGGGTATGGGCTGCATGGCGGCGCTTGAGGCCGAACGCTACCTCGCGCATGAAGCCTCGGTGCGCACGAAGGCTGCCGCCGAATGAGCAAATCGAACGGCGATATGGACTGGGACAAGCTGAAAGTGTTCCACGTCGTTGCGGACGCGGGCAGCTTCACGCATGCCGGCGAGGCGCTCGGCCTGTCGCAGTCGGCGGTGAGCCGGCAGATTTCTGCGCTCGAGCAGGAATTGAAGGTGCCGCTCTTCCACCGGCACGCGCGCGGGCTGATCCTGACCGAGCAGGGCGAACTCCTGTTCCGCACGGCGCATGACGTGTTCATGAAGCTCGAGTCCGTGCGCACCATGCTCACGGACAGCAAGGAAAAGCCGAGCGGCGAGTTGAGAATTACGACCGCTAACGGCCTCGGCAGCTATTGGCTCAGCCCGCGGATCGGCGAATTCCTTGATCTCTATCCCGGCATCCGCATCCAGTTGCTGCTGTCGGATGAAGAGCTCGATCTATCGATGCGCGAGGCCGATGTGGCGATCCGGCTGTGGCAGCCGGTGCAGCCCGATCTCATTCAGCGCAAGCTCTTCACGGTGCATTTCCACGCCTACGCGTCGAACGAATATCTCAAGCGGCATGGGCATCCGCGCTCGCCCGAGGAGCTCGACAGCCACCGCATCCTGATCGTGGGCGGGCAGATTCCGCAGTACTACCAGCGGCTCAACTGGCTGCGGGATTCGGGACGCGCGCCGAACAATCCGCGCGAGCCGGCGCTGACCGTGAGCAATGTGATCGGGCTCAAGGCCGCGGCGGAGCACGGCGTCGGCATCGCCACGCTGCCGGACTTCCTTGCCGAGGGCTCCGAGCTCGTGCAGCTCTTCACGGATACCGAGGCGCCGTCGCTCGAGGCGTATTTCGTCTATCCCGAAGAGCTTCGCTCGGTCGCGCGCGTGCAGGTGTTCCGCGACTTCCTCGTCGCGAAGGCGCAGAGGTGGCAGTTCTAGTTCTGCTGCATTCCTTTTTCGGGAAATCTATCCTCCTCCCTCATGCGCGGGCTTGACCCGCGCATCCAGGCGGCCGTGCAATTTATTCTGGATGGCCGGGTCAAGCCCGGCCATGAGGGAATAAGGAATGGATAGCGCTCGCGACGTCTTCGCCGTCACTTATACAGCGGCTCGTCTTCCATGCCCTTGTAGAGCGCGGCGACGTATTCGCCATAACCGTTGAAGACGTCGGTCTTGCGGCGCTTGCCGCCGGTGCCGAGCACTTCCTCGTCGGCCTGACTCCAGCGCGGATGCGAGACGCCCGGGTGGACGTTGGCCCAGAAGCCGTATTCCGACGCCTGCAATTTCTCCCACAGACCGACCGGCCGCTTGTCGGTGAAGGTGACGCGCACGATCGACTTCAGCGATTTGAACCCGTATTTCCACGGCAGCATGAGGCGGATGGGCGCGCCATGCTGCTTCGGCAGGACCTTGCCGTAGATGCCCGTCACCATGAAGGCGAGTTCGTTCGTCGCTTCGGCGATCGTGCAGCCTTCGATATAAGGCCAAGGATAGCGGAAATCCTTCTGATACGGCGCGACGCTCGGATTCATGAACGTCTCCATGCGCACGTATTTTGCCGACGAGAGCGGCTTCGCGAATTCGACGAGCTTCGCCATCGGGAAGCCGGACCACGGCACGACCATCGACCAGGCCTCGACGCAGCGCATGCGATAGACGCGTTCCTCGAGCGGCATCGCCTTGATGAGGTCGTCAATGCCGACGGTCATTTCCTTTTCGACCATGCCGTCGAACTTCACGGTCCACGGACGGAGGGGGAGCGCCTGGGCCGCGCGCACGATGTTCTTGCTGAAGCCGAATTCATAGAAATTGTTGTAGGTCGTCGCGACTTTCTCGGCCGTGATTTCGCCATCGACCGTGTATTTCGCGTTGCGCGCGACGGGATACAGCGAGGCAGTCGGGTCGGGGATGTCGGTGACGCGTTGCGCGATAGCGCTCGCGGGAAGCGAACCGGCGGCAGCGATGCCCGCGGTACCAGCCAAGAACTGGCGGCGATTAAAGAATACATGCTCGGGCGTTGTCAGCCCTTCCGGCAATTCCCAGCCGCGGCGGCGAATGACGTGCATCACTGTCTCCTGCTTACCTGAGGCTATGCGCCGGCCGCTGTCGCGGGC
>JAICQA010000185.1 GCA_025929595.1 Xanthobacteraceae bacterium | reverse complement strand
TGAAGACGCCAGAACCTAGGGCTTATTCATATCCGAAGGCTTAATTCGTCGATTCAGCGTTAATCGGGTACCGCCGCTTACGAGCCTCGGCATAGGCGGCCAGCACCGACTCCGTCATGGCTTCGATCGAGAAAAGTTCCGCGACGCGCCTGTGCAGGCGTTCGATCCGGTCGAGTGGTGCGCCGGTGCGCATCCTCTTGATCGCGGCGAGAAGCGCCTTCGCATCGCCGGGTGGAACCAGGGCGTCGGCATCGGGTCCGAAAATTTCGGGGATGCCGCCGACATTGCTGGTGATCGTCGGCATCCGCGCGCCGATTGCCTCGAGCACTATATATGGCAAGGATTCCTGACGCGACGGAATCACCAGCAGCCGGCCCGACTGGAACGCAGGGCGCGGCTTCGACTCACCCGGAAACGTGACCCTCTGCGAGAGGCCGAACTTCTCGGCCATCGCCAGACAGGCGTCACGGTCGGGACCGTTACCGTAAAAGATCGCCCGACCCTCCCAGCCTTCGGCCAAGAGGGCGGCCAGGGCCTCGAGCACCGTGTCGATGCCTTTGCGCCAACGGAGTTCCCCGACAAAGACAAAGTCGGCGGCGTCCATGTTCGGCGAGATCGGCTCAAGCTCGCTCTTGGAGATGCCGTTATGCACGACACGCGAGAATGGCGGTTCGCCAATGAACTGGCGGAATGCTTCACCTGCAAACGCGCTTTCGAACAGCGCGAGATCCGTGCGCGCACGCAGCCAGCGCTCGACGGCAAAATAGAACAGGCCCATGGGCGAGTAGGGCGAATAGAACAGGCTGCCGCCATGCGGCGTATACACGCGAAGCGCCGGACCGCCGGCGAGACGTGCATAAGCGCCGCCCTTGGCGCCGTGGCCGTGTAGAACGTCTGCTTTCGCATCTTTCGCTCGCTGCGCGACATGCGCAAGTGCGCTGCGATCGAGCAGGCCGACCTGGCGGCTCATCGGGACGCGCGTGACGCCGAGCGCAATCGATTTGTTCAGGGCATTCAGCGTCTCCGCGGCGACCGAACTGCCCGTGTTGCTGTCCGCGACAATGCCGACGCTGTGGCCGCGTGCGGTTTGCTCGCGCGCGAGATCGACGACATGGCGAAACAGCCCACCGACGGGAGCACGCATGATGTGCAGAATGCGCAGGGGCGCCGTTGAATTCATTGACACTTGACCGGCTTCAGAACCAGCGTTCCTCGATGGTGATGGTATCGCCCGGCCGCAGCGGATAGGAAATCGGCACGGTGGCGTGAACCATCTGCCCTTCGACCAGGCGGCCAACGGTGGCGTGGCTCTTGAAGGCACGCGGCGTGAAGCCGCCCGCGATGGCAACAGCGGTCTCAACCGTCATCCCGTTGACGTAGGGATACTGGCCCGCGGTCGTCACCTCACCAAGGATGAAGAAGGGACGATGGATCTCAACTTCCACCGCGACATGCGGTTCGCGAACGAAACCAGTGCGTAGTTTGGCGGCGATGGCGCGGCTCAGTTCGGCGGTGGTCTTGCCGCGTGCCTCGACTCCGCCGATCAGCGGCATCGAAATCTTGCCGGCGCCGTCCACCGCGTAGGAATTCGATAGACCTTCCTGACCGAAGACGACCACGCGAAGCTTGTCGCCGGCGTCGAGCACGTAGGGGGTCTCAAAGGCAGGATCGACGGCCGGAGCGCGCGAGGAGGCGCAGGCTGCGAGCAGGAGCAGCGACAGAAGGAGGACGAGGGGACGAACCATGCGACGCGGCGGCTCCGGAATCGTTGCTGAATTCTTACCGGCGGTATGGTTAACGATTTCTCACAGGCAGCCAGCGCTTGGCTATTTTGCGCAAAATCAACAACTTACGGGAGGGCGTAGATTCGTCCGAAGGTGTGCGGCGAAACCCGCGACTCGTCGCCTAGACGCCAAGGTTTTGGCGCACCGCGCCCAGCTGCGCGCGAAGCGTCTTGAAGGCGCTCCAGAAGGCGGGCGTCTGCTTGATCATGCGCTTCATGCGGGCGCCGATGCTTGCAGTCATTGCCGGAAGATACCCCCGCCAGGATGAGGCGGCGAAGTGGTCGTGCAGACGGGTCTCACGGTCGGTCCATTCGAGTTTCAGGCGCTGCTCGCCGACCAGAAAATCGAATTCCGTCATGCCGTGCCCGATCGCGCGCTCGATGAGCTTGTTGAGGTGGATGACGCCGGGGCTGAGGCGCGCGAGCGAACGGTCATAGCTCACCAGAAACAACGCGTAGCGCTGCCTGAATTCTAAGCCGAAGTTAATGGCTGCGAGCGACGGGCCGACCCGCAACGCGCTTACATGCACAAAACTGCGCGTGCGGGGGCTCGTCGCGAGATCGAGAAAAAATTCGCGGTGGCCGGGCGGGGCGAACAGGTCCGTTATGCCCTTGCCGTCCAACGCTTCGGATTTCTGCTCAAACAGCGTTTGCAGCATTCGCTCGATCTCGGCGGGCTCTTCGGGCGTCGCGAGTGACACTTCGCCGAACTCCGCGAGGCGCGCGAGCTTGGAGCGATCCTGCTTGCGTGCCTTGCCGGTGCGGCGGCTGCGATAGAACTCGTCCCAAGGGGCGGAGAGGGTCGTCGCATAGGCACTGCTCGCGTGAAGCACGGTGGGCAGCGCCAGCATCGGGTTGTGACGGCCTTCGACTGCGGCCGGCATGCGGCGGAATTCAACCCAGTCGTGGCGGAAACGGGCATGCGATTGCATGAGCGAGACGATCTCTTGCCATAAGGCGCGAAGCGCGTCGGGCTCAAGCGCCGCGAACTCCGCACTCATGAGCGGGCAAAGGTAATCGCAGAGCTCCTGACCAAGCCAAGTGAGCTTCCGAAAGCCGCGGTTGCGTTCGACGGCGAGCGGCAGGATCGCGTGGATGGTGTTGTCGGTGCGGATAACGGCGATCGCCGGTGTCACGCGCGACCGGCTACCTACATGCCTGAACCAGGCCGACAGATAGTCGAATTGCTGAAAGACGGTCCTCGCGGCCTGTGGCTCGAAGGCGCGCCAGGCGGATTCGACGCCCGCGAGATCGGAATGAACCGCGATGCGCGCGTCCATCCAGACGCGGCTGCGCGCTTCCAGGCTGGTGCCGCGTGCGATCTGCACCTGACTTGAAGGATTGCGGGAAAAGGCGGTGATGGCCGCGCCGTGCGTGTCGGTCATGAAAAGGGGGCCACTCCGCGCTGCGGCAGGACAGTCGCATCGAAACATCAATAAAGGGTTGGGCGATTGCGTGATTTTCGACGCGCAAATCCGGGTTAACCCAATGGCAACCTTAATGATTTCTTATGGGGCGACGGAGTCGCGGTTGAGCGGTACCGATGTGGCGTGAGGTCGTCTGATGCAGCGTGACGGATTGAACGATCGTGGCGAGGCAGTCGTCGACCCGGTCGGCGGCGAGGTCGACCTATCGAGTCTTGCGAGCGCGCTCTGGCGGCGCAAGCGCTGGATCATCATTCCGACGATCGTCGCCGGCGCCCTGGCAGCGGTTTATGTGACGCTCGCGACGCCGCAGTACAAGTCGCAGGCGCTGGTTCTCATCGAAAATCGCGAGACGCCGTTCAACCGTCCGCAGAGCAGTGTTGCCGGCGGCGAGTTGCGATCGGCGCCCGATCCCGAGGCGGTGGGAAGTGAAGTGCAACTCGCGCAGTCGCGCGACCTCGTGCGCTCGGTGGCGCGCGATCTGAAGCTCGCGGAGCGGCCGGAGTTCAATCCTGCTTCAAGCATCTCTCCGGTTTCGGCCTTGCTGCGGCTGATCGGCCTTGCCCGCGATCCGAGCCGCATGACGATCGAAGAGCAGGTGCTCGAAAAATTCTATGAGCGGCTGTCGGTCTATCAGCTTGAGCGCTCGCGGGTGATCGCGATCGAGTTTCATTCCAGCAATCCCGTGCTGGCGGCCGAAGTGACGAACAAGGTTGCCGAGCGGCTGCTTGAATTCCAGCGCGCCGCGAAGCAGGAGCAGATGAAGCAGACTGCGCACTGGCTCTCGGGTGAAATCGAGCAGTTGCGCAAGCGGGTTGCGGACGCCGAGGCACGCGTCGAAGTTTTTCGCGGCAAGAACAATCTTTATGTCGGCAGCAACAACACGACATTGAGTGCACAGCAACTGGCGGAAGTGAACTCGCAGATCGTGCAGGCGCGTGCGCAGCGTTCCGATGCCGAGACCAAGGCACAGATGATCCGCGAGATGCTGAAGACCGGCAAGCCGATCGAAGCCTCAGATATCGTGAACTCCGAACTGATCCGCCGCCTTAACGAGCAGCGCATCACCTTGCAGGCGCAGCTTGCGGAGCAGTCATCGACGTTGCTCAGCCAGCATCCGCGCATCAAGGAGCTGAAGGCACAGATCGCCGATCTTGAATCGCAGACGCGCACGGAAGCGGCGAAGCTGGCCCGTTCTTTCGAGAACGACGCCAAGATGGCGGCGGCGCGCGCCGAGGCGATGACCGCGAACCTTGATCAGCTCAAGAAGCAGGCCTCGGCTCTCGGTGCCGACGATGTGCAGTTGCGCGCGCTGGAGCGCGAGGCGAGGGCGCAGCGCGATCTGCTGGAGACTTTCCTGGCGCGTTACCGCGATGTGACCTCGCGCGAAGAGCCGGGCGCGGTGCAGCCCGACGCGCGTGTGCTGTCACAGGCGGTGCCGGCGCCCACGCCATATTTCCCGAAGAAGCTGCCGATCATCTTGATCGCAATGCTGGCGACGATGGTGACGGCCGCAACGCTCATCATTCTCGCAGAGCTTATGTCGTCCGACATGGTCGGGCGTGCGTCGCGTCCGGTTGAAGAGTCGTTGCCGACCGAACTGGTTGCGCCGACGTCGTCCTGGCTGGGCAAGCGGGAAGCGCCTGTCCCGGCGATCGTGGAGAAGCCGCAACGGGCAACGGGCCAGCGGATGTCAGCGATCGCCGATCATGCGCAAAATCTCGGCAAGGGTATTCTTGTCGTAACACCTTCGGAGGCCGAGGCGCCTGCGGCGGAAGTCGCACTCGAGCTTGCGCGCGAGCTGGGCCAGCGGGGCGGACGGGTTCTCCTGCTCAATTTCGAGGTTAGCGAAAACACCATCTCCGGAATTGTCACCGATCCTCGCAAGCCCGGGCTCGCCGATCTCATGTTCGGTGTCGCACATTTCGGCGAGGTCATTCAGCGCGACCGATCCTCACGCGTTCATGTTATCCCGGTTGGCCGCGGCATTCGCGACACCGCCGCACTGCTCGGTGGAGAGCGACTTGCGATTGTGCTCGGCGCGCTGTCGCAGACCTACGATCATATCGTCGCGGCGGCACCGGCGCTGACGCAACTCGCGAAAACGGAGCGGCTCGCCCGTTTCTCGCGTGGCGCGCTACTGGTGGCTCCCGAGGGGCGGGAAGATGCGGGCTCGGCGGCGTCTGACGCGCTGGCTGCGCGCGGCTTCGCGAGCGTCGCCGTTGTCACGGTGGCGCCGGAACCGGTGCCTCCCGGCACCTCTGCCGACCGCGCGGCGGCCTGACGACATATTTCATCCCATATCCCCGGCGACAAAGCATTCTTAAGCCGCCGGCGGATAGATTGCGGAACGTTGTGATTGCGGGACGGCGATGTCGGGTTTGAGATATGCCGCTTATCGGACGGCGCTGGAGAGCATGTATTTCTCCGGTGCGCACCGAATCTTGCGGCCGCTGTTCGGCGGCGTCGGCGCGATCCTGACGTTCCACCGCGTGCAGCCGGCGGGCGGCGCCGCGTTCCGGCCGAATGAAATTCTCGAAGTCGAGCCTGAATTTCTCGAACGGCTGATCCGTCATCTGCGGCGCCGGGGCCTCGACCTCGTCAGCAT
>JAICQA010000391.1 GCA_025929595.1 Xanthobacteraceae bacterium | reverse complement strand
GTGATGCAGACCGAAGCGCCGGACTTTCCGCTGCAACTGGGCGGCACGGTGCCCGAGAACGTTCGTCTCGCGCCAATACCGATCGAGATTTCAGACATCGTTCCGAACTACCGCGCGTATGCTTATGTGATCTCGCAGAACCGCATCATCATCGTCGCCACCGAGCGGCGCACAATCAGCGCACTGATTTCGATTGAAGGACGCGGCTAGCGCACTGACAATCCCGGAACGGCATCTGCGCTCGCGCGTTGTCATATGGAACTCGCCCGAACGGGGCGCTCCATGAATCGCGCATTTTGTTACTCAATGGCCTTCTCGCTGCTCTTCGCCGGCGCAATCGCTGCGGATGCGCAGGTCGGCGGAAGTTCCTCAGGGAGTTCCGGTTCGTCCGGCTCCGCATCAAGCGCGACATCCGGCTCCGGCGCCTCAAGCCGTGGATCGCGCAGCACCGCTCCCGCAAGATCCACCCGCGCGCCTGGGACGCAGCCATCAGGCAAGAGCACCTCACCGTCGCCTGCCCCCAATGTCGCCGCGCCAACGACAGGCGCACAGGACTCGACCCGATCGGGCAGCGGTGTACGGCGCTCCTTTGCGCCGCCGGCATCCGGCACGCAGTCCCCGACCAGCGGCAGTTCCGATCCAGACGCGGCAGGCAGTGCTGGCGCTGGCACCAGCGCGACAAAAACCCCGGCGACGCAGCCGGGCTCCGCATCCGGCACGGCACCGGGCGGCGCGGCGCAATCCGAGCGCGGCCTTCACCCCGCTCAGCGCGACCCCGAACCGGCGCGAACCCAATCCGAGCAGACCGAACAGGAACGCGCCGGTTCAGGCGGACAGCCGGCCGGCGGCGGGACGGCGGACGGCACGACGCTCGACGGCAGCAAGGCCGGCGGCTCGCTTCTCTCGCTCTCGCCTGAGGAGATCGAAAAGATTCGGCGCGTGATCAATTCCTACAGCATCGCTCCGCCCCAGCGGGCGAAATTCCAGATGCGTATCGGCGCTCTTGTCCCGGGCAACGTGGACCTGAAACCCATCCCACCCGAGTTGAAGGGCATCATCCCCGACCACCAGAACTTTTCCTACATCCGGACGCCGGGCCAGATCGCGATCGTCATCACCGACAAGCGCGAAATCGATGTCGTGATCCCTGGCTAGTGTCGGCTACTCGCGCTCGCGGCGCAGCTTTGCCCAATATTCGAGCCGCTTCCGGATCTCGCGCTCGAAACCGCGCTCTACCGGCTCGTAAAATGTCTGCCGTCCGAGTTGCTCGGGGAAGTAATCCTGACCGGAGAAACCCTCTTCCGCCTCGTGGTCGTACTCATACCCTTCCGAGTAGCCCTCTTCCTGCATGAGTTTTGTGGGCGCGTTCAGGATGTGCTTCGGCGGCAGGAGCGAACCGCCCTCCTTTGCCGCACGCTTGGCGCGCCCGTAGGCGACATAGGCCGCGTTCGATTTCGGCGCCGTCGCCACATAGAGCACGGCCTGCGCCAGCGCGAGCTCGCCCTCGGGCGAACCAAGGAAGTCGTACGCATCCTTGGCGGCGTTGGCGACAACGAGCGCCTGCGGGTCCGCCATCCCGATGTCTTCCGACGCCATGCGCACGATGCGGCGCGCGAGGTAGAGCGGGTCCTCGCCCGCGTCCAGCATCCGCGCGAGATAGTAGAGCGCGGCGTCGGGATCCGATCCGCGCACCGACTTATGCAGCGCCGAGATGAGGTTGTAATGCCCGTCCTGCGACTTGTCGTAGATAGGTGCGCGGCGCTGCACGATTTCGGTCAGGCGCACGGCATCGAAGATCTCATCCCTGCGAGCGGCGCGCCAGACTTCCTCAGCGAGCGTCAGCACCGCCCGCCCGTCGCCGTCCGCGAGCCGCAGGAGCACCATGCGGGCGTCTTCATCGAGTGGCAATTTTCGGCCTTCGATCTCCTCGGCCCGCGCGAGAATTTTCTCCAGCGCCGCCGCGTCGAGCGACTTGAAGACCAGCACCCGCGCGCGCGACAGCAACGCCGCGTTCAACTCGAAGGATGGGTTCTCGGTCGTGGCGCCCACGAGCGTCACCGTTCCGTCCTCCATCACCGGCAGGAAGGAATCCTGCTGCGCGCGGTTGAAGCGGTGAATCTCGTCCACGAACAGAAGCGTCCCCTGCCCGGTCTCGCGCCGAGCCCGCGCTTCCTCAAAGACCTTCTTGAGATCGGCGACACCCGAAAAGACGGCCGAGATTTGCTGAAATTGCAGGTCCGTCTCTTCCGCGAGCAGTCGCGCGACGGTCGTCTTGCCGGTGCCGGGAGGCCCCCAGAAGATCAGCGAGCCGAGCGAGCGCGTCTCGAGCATGCGCGTGAGCGCGCCGTCGGGTCCGACCAGCGCCTCTTGCCCCACGATTTCTGAAAGCTTCTGCGGT
>JAICQA010000277.1 GCA_025929595.1 Xanthobacteraceae bacterium | reverse complement strand
TCGTAAGGCTCTGGGACCGTAACGACCTGCGGCGCCGCGCGCCCGATCCGGACGATCTGCGTGACGCGCCCCGAATAGCGGTCGAGCGACACGCGCACGAGCGAGCCTTCCTGCCCGACCGCGTCAACGACCAGCACGGGACCGCGAATGCGCACGTGGCTCACCGGGCGCAGGCCCAGCGAACGGACCTTCGCATCCACATCGCGTACGCCATAAACGACGGGCGGCGGCGGAGGTGGCGGGGGCGCATAAACGCGCGCTCCCGGATAGTAATATTGCGCGGCCGCCGGCAGGCTGCCGAAGGCCAGTGCTGCGAGCGCGCCAAGCGCGGTCCATCGATTGCACCGCATCGCTGAATTCTCCCCAAGTTGGAGAACTTCGTCATCCGAATGCGGCGCCTATAGGTCCGGCTTCGGGCAATCCCGTTGCGTCTCGAAGGCCCCCGCCATAGGTTCATTTCAAGCGATGGGGCGATCCCGCAAGGATCGGCCCCGGCCGCTTGTACCGAGTGCGAAAATCGGTATATTAGCCGGGATAGGACAGCTATACTGTCCCATCGACAAGTGAGCGGCAGTAACGAGTAAGAAGACCGCCACTACGCACGGCCCGCGCGTCATCGCTCTGGCCGCGCATACTGGACGACTGCCGCGGCAGCTTGGCCCGGGCTCGTCCATCCGAAGCAGGACGGAAAGAGGGCAAGGGACCGCCGGAGCGGCGGGCCAGACGGAGAAGAACGCGGCGGCGAACAATTACAAAGTTCGAGTGGGGCTCGGATGATGAAGTCGAAGACCGGAAACGGGACGGATCGTGCGGTTGGTGCAAGCGGCGCCGACGCGACGAAACGATTCCGCCCCTTCGACCACGGGCTTCCCGCCGCGGAAGGTCTCTACGATCCTTCGCTCGAAAAGGACTCCTGCGGCGTCGGCTTCGTTGTCGACATCAAGGGCCGCCAGTCGCACCAGATCGTCGAAGACGGCCTGAAGATTCTCGAAAATCTCGAGCATCGCGGCGCGGTCGGCGCCGACCCGCGCGCCGGCGACGGCGCGGGCATTCTCGTGCAGATGCCGCACAAGTTCTTCGCCAAGGAAGCGAAGCGTCTCGGCTTCACGCTGCCCGAGCTCGGCCAGTACGCGGCCGGCTATCTCTTCATGCCGAACGACACGACGCAGCGCGAATTCATCCAGCAGATTTATGCCGAAGAAATCGCGCGCGAGGGCATGACGCTCCTCGGCTG
This sequence comes from Xanthobacteraceae bacterium, assembly GCA_025929595.1. Lineage (GTDB taxonomy): Bacteria > Pseudomonadota > Alphaproteobacteria > Rhizobiales > Xanthobacteraceae > JAUSIF01. The sequence goes on along the minus strand of JAICQA010000277.1, from coordinate 2,708 downwards.
GCGCAAAGTGCCGAAGGACAATTCGTCGCTCGGCTGGTCCGTGAAGCCGACCGAGCCGTTCCATCTTCAGGTGTTCATCGGGCGCGGCACGAAGCAGCAAAGCGACGACGAATTCGAGCGCCGTCTCTATGTGCTGCGCAAGACGATCTCGGGCCGCATCTATCAGGCACGCGAGCGTTCGGTGTCGGGCTATTACCCCGTGTCGATCTCGTCGCGCACGATGATCTACAAGGGCATGTTCCTTGCCGACCAGCTCGGCAGCTACTACCCGGACCTGCACGACGCCGACTTCGAGAGCGCGATTGCGCTCGTCCACCAGCGCTTCTCCACGAACACGTTTCCGAGCTGGCCGCTCGCGCATCCGTACCGGATGATCTGCCACAACGGCGAGATCAACACGCTGCGCGGCAACAACAACTGGATGGCCTCGCGCCAGGCATCGGTGTCGTCGCCGCTCTTTGGCGACGACATCCAGAAGCTCTGGCCGATTTCCTATGAAGGCCAGTCGGACACGGCCTGCTTCGACAACGCGCTCGAATTCCTCGTGCAGGGCGGCTACTCCATGGCGCATGCCATGATGATGTTGATCCCCGAAGCCTGGGCGGGCAATCCGCTCATGGACGAGGATCGCCGCGCTTTCTACGAATATCACGCAGCCCTCATGGAGCCGTGGGACGGCCCGGCCGCGATCGCCTTCACCGACGGCCGCCAGATCGGCGCCACGCTCGACCGCAATGGCCTGCGGCCCGCACGCTGGCTCGTCACCGACGACCATCGTGTCGTGATGGCATCCGAAGCGGGCGTCCTGCCGATCCCGGAAGAGAAGATCGTCCGCAAGTGGCGGCTTCAGCCCGGCAAGATGCTGCTCGTCGACACGGTCGAAGGCCGCATCATCGCCGATGAAGAGATCAAGGCGCAGCTCGCGGAGCTCCATCCCTACAAGGAGTGGCTCGCGAACACCCAGCTCGTGCTGGAAGACCTGCCGCCCGTGCCGGCGGAAGCCAAGCGCTCGAACCTCGCGCTCCTCGATCGCCAGCAGGCCTTCGGCTACACGCAGGAAGACCTGAAGTTCCTGATGACGCCGATGGCGTCGGTCGGCGAGGAAGCCGTCGGTTCCATGGGCAACGACACGCCCATCTCGGCGCTCTCCGACAAGCCGAAGCTGCTCTACACGTACTTCAAGCAGAACTTCGCGCAGGTCACGAACCCGCCGATCGATCCGATCCGCGAAGAGATCGTGATGAGCCTCGTGTCCTTCATCGGGCCGCGGCCGAACATCCTCGATCACGCCGGCACGTCGAAGCGCAAGCGTCTCGAAGTGCGGCAGCCGATCCTTGCCAACGAGGACCTGGAAAAAATCCGCTCGATCTCGAAGGTCGGCGCGGGCTTCGACTCGCGCACGCTCGACACCACCTACCCCGCCGAAGACGGCGCGAACGGCATCACGGCCGCGCTCGAGCGCCTGTGCGCCGAGGCCGAGCAGGCGGTCGAGGACAGGATCAACATCATCATCCTGTCGGATCGCGCCACCGGCCCCGACCGCATCCCGATCCCGGCGCTGCTCGCCACCGCGGGCGTGCATCATCATCTGATCCGCAAGGGCCTGCGCACGTCCGTCGGCCTCGTCGTGGAGTCGGGCGAGCCGCGCGAAGTGCATCACTTCGCCTGCCTCGCGGGCTACGGCGCCGAAGCGATCAACCCCTGGCTCGCCTTCGAGACGCTGCTCGACATGCAGGAAGAGCTGCCGAAGAAGCTCGCGCCGAAGGAGATCGTGAAGCACTACATCAAGGCGGTCGACAAGGGACTGCTCAAGGTGATGTCCAAGATGGGCATCTCCACCTACCAGTCCTATTGCGGCGCCCAGATTTTCGACGCGGTCGGCCTCTCGTCGGAATTCGTCTCGCGCTTCTTCGCCGGCACGCATACGCGGATCGAGGGCGTCGGCCTCACGGAAGTCGGCGAGGAAGCCGTGCGCCGTCACCGCGCCGCCTTCGGCGACTCCCCCGTCTATCGCGACATGCTCGATGTCGGCGGCGAATACGCGCTGCGTATTCGCGGCGAGGATCACGTCTGGAATCCGGAAACGGTCGCCAACCTGCAGCACGCCGTGCGCGGCAACCTGCCTGAGAAGTATCTGGCCTACGCCAGGCACATCAACGAGCAGACCGAGCGGCTCTACACGATCCGCGGCCTGTTCCGCATCAAGACGCCGGAGGAAGATGGCCGCAAGCCTGTGCCGCTCGATGAAGTCGAGCCCGCGCAGGACATCGTGCGCCGCTTCGCGACCGGCGCCATGTCCTTCGGCTCGATCTCGCGCGAGGCGCACACGACGCTCGCCATCGCCATGAACCGCATCGGCGGCAAGTCGAACACCGGCGAGGGCGGCGAGGAAGCCGACCGCTTCAAGCCGCTGCCGAACGGCGACTCCATGCGCTCGGCGATCAAGCAGGTCGCCTCGGGCCGCTTCGGCGTCACGGCCGAATATCTCGTCAATTCGGACATGATGCAGATCAAGATGGCGCAGGGCGCGAAGCCCGGCGAAGGCGGCCAGTTGCCCGGCCACAAGGTCGACAAGGTGATTGCGAGCGTTCGCCACTCGACGCCGGGCGTGGGGTTGATCTCCCCGCCCCCGCATCACGACATCTATTCGATCGAAGACCTCGCGCAGCTGATCTACGACCTGAAGAACTCGAATCCGGTTGCGCGGA
>JAICQA010000390.1 GCA_025929595.1 Xanthobacteraceae bacterium | reverse complement strand
GACGCTAGTCCCACTGATGCTCGACCACGTGAATGCGGGCCGTCTCACGCTCGAGCGCCTTGTCGATCTTTCCAGCACGGGGCCGGCGCGGCTTTTCAACATCGCCTGCAAGGGCCGCATCGCGGTCGGCTACGACGCTGATCTCACTGTGATCGATTTGAAGCGCAAGCAGACGATCGCGAACAACTGGATCGCGTCGAAGTCGAAATGGACGCCCTATGACGGCAAGGCCGTCACCGGCTGGCCGGTCGGCACTTTCGTGCGCGGCGCACAGGTGATGTGGGAGGGCGAATTGATCACGCCCTCGACGGGCGCTCCGGTACGGTTTCTGGAAACGCTCCCGGCGAGCTAGCGACTGATTCCGCTCAGTTGATTTGCACTCAATCCCTCCCCCTTGCGGGGAGGGATGATCGTTAGTCCCCCGCCACGAAGAAGTGCCACACGCCGTCGGGCGAAATGCCGACGCGGAAAAAGATATAGGCGCCGAAGTCCGACATCTCGCGCCAGTCCGTCCCCGTGACGAGCCGGAAAAGCTCGACCTTCTGCTCGGGCGTCAGCGACTTCAGCGGGATTGCGTAGAAGTACGGCCACACGAACATTTCCTGCGCCGTGCCCTTGTCCACGTGCACGAACGGCATTTCGAGAATCTCGATCAGGATCGCGAGCGCCTCGATGCCGTCGCTGTCGGGATAGCTCGACTGCCAGAACTCCACCGGGTCCTTGTCGCCGCCGAAGGAGAACACCGGCATCATCTCGTTCTGCTGCATGACCGCGGCGACCTTCTTGATGTCGCCCGTCTTGGCCGCGTCGAGGATGCGCTGGCGCGTCTGCCGCGCCTTGTCGGTGAGCCTGGAAAGATCGCGGAGCGGCTCGGCGCGCGGCGCGGCTTCTTCCTTCGGCGCGCCCTTGGCCTGCGCAAGCTCAAAGACCGGGGCGATCTCCACCGTACGCGTCTCGGCAAACGCGGGCGCTGCGAGCAGAACGAGCAAGGCAGATATGAGCCGACTTCGCATGGCAGCCTCGCGCGGGAAACACGAACGATCCGAGCCTAGCGGACGGTGCGCGGGGAGGCGAGGCGGCGCGTTTCCACTTTCCGTCATTTTCCGTTGAACGGGATCAACGGCTTAGCATTTCTTTTTCCACGCTCTCCCAAGCGGCCTTACATTCGGCTCGTCCTGTTCACGAGGGGCGCTCTCGCGAGGCGTCGTCTGGGTGGAGCAGGGTGCGGCGCCTGCTGTCGTGCCTCGCAAGCACGGCACCGGGCGGTTTCGGGGCTCCGCCCGGCGGCACTACGACCGCCTGCCAGGAGCTTGGCTGACGGACGATCGGAGTTTTCCGACAGAGCAAAGTCGGAGTCTCCGACACGAAAGCGCGGCCCGGACCGAAGAGACGCCGCGACGGAGCGCCGTGAGGCGTTGCGCGCTCGGCGCGGTTGGCTCTCAAAGGCTGATCGTGGGGCGCGACCGAAATGGACTGTGCGCTCTTACGGCGCTCCGTCTCCCTCGCTTGCAAGACTCGGGCGGAAATCCGTCGCGAGAACGCGAGCGGCTGTTTGAAATCGTTACCCTCCTCGTCACCGGTGATCCATAGGAAATCACAGCGCGCGCGGACGCCCCGTGTGGATTGCCGGGTCAAGCCCGGCAATGACGAGTGGAAGTACGTTGCTTGACAGTTGAATCAGTTTCTCAAGTCGCGCGAAAGCAGGTCATCGTCTGCACGACGCCGTGCAGCCGGTTGAAACGACTCGCGATTTTGAAGGGGGGTTCGCTTTACTGCCGGCGCATCGGCAGCGAGAACTCGCCGCCGCGGATGCGCTCGCTCAGGCCGTCGGCGAAGCGCGCGGTGGCGTCCTCGCCATAGGTCGAGACGAGTTCATGCAGCGCCGTGAAGAGGGCGACCTGCGCCAGGCAGTCGCCGTCGATGCCTTCGATGCGGGCTTCTTCCCAGGCTTCCGACAGATAGGCGAGTGCTGCGCGCCGCTCGTCCTCGGAGCCTGCGGAGACCGAGTCGGCCAGCGAAGTCGGCAGGGGAATGGCGCGCACGGGAAGCCTCCGGGACAGTCTCAAGAGCGGGCACAGGATTCCCAAGCGGTACGAAGTCCGCAGCAGGACGCGCCGTTGATGCTGTGACCTTAGTGTGATGCCCGTTGCCCGTCGCGTGCCACCTTTAAGGAAGGTTAACGCCGCTGAAGAAATCCGGTTAATTGCCGTATCGCGTTGCGATTTCGCGCGAGAGCTTGGCGCCCTCGGTAATGTAGCGGCTGATCGCCAACTCCGCCGCCGGCGTGCAACCGCGATAGGTTGCTTCGTAGGCGACGTAGGAGCGGTTGAAGCTCGCAATCATTCTGTCGCGTCGCTCCGGCGGCGCCTGCTCGGCGTCGATCAGGCTACTCATTTAATTG
>JAICQA010000353.1 GCA_025929595.1 Xanthobacteraceae bacterium | reverse complement strand
CGCGAAGAATTCCGACGCTTCCGGGAACATCGGCAGCGAGAAACGCAGAAAGCCGTAGCCGCCGAGCTTCAGGAGGATCGCCGCAAGGATCACCGAGCCCGCTGTCGGCGCTTCCACATGCGCGTCCGGCAACCACGTATGCACCGGCCACATCGGCAGCTTCACCGCGAAGGACGCGAGGAAGGCGAGGAACAGCCACGTCTGCATCTGTGCGGGGAAATCGTGCGTCAGCAGTTTCACGATGTCCGACGTGCCCGATTGCCAGTACATCGCCATGATCGCGAGCAGCATCAGCACGGAGCCCGCAAGGGTGTAGAGGAAGAACTTGAAGGTCGCGTAGACGCGCCGCGTACCACCCCAGATACCGATGATGAGGAACATCGGAATCAGACCGCCCTCGAAGAAGACGTAGAACAGCACGAGGTCGAGCGCCGCGAAGGTGCCGACCATCAGCACCTCGAGCACAAGGAACAGCACCATGTACTCGCGCACGCGCTTTTCGATGCCAAAGCTCGCCAGGATCGCAATCGGCATCAGGAAAGTGGTGAGGATAACGAACGGCAGCGAAATGCCGTCAACACCCACCTGATAGCGGAATGCTCCGCCAAGCCACGGATATTGCTCGACAAATTGGAACCCGGGAACACCTCGGTCGAAGTCGCTGATCAGCGTCAGCGAGACGGCGAAGGTCGCAATGGTCGTCCAGAGCGCGATGTAACGAGCGTTGCGTCGCGTCGCCTCGTCCTCACCGCGCAGCGCGAGGATGAACAGCGCACCGGCGAGCGGCAGGAAGATGGTGACGGAAAGCACCGGCCAATCGGGCGTCATACGCCGCCTCCCCGCACCAGAAACCAGGTGATGAGCGCCGCCACGCCGATCAGCATGATGAACGCATAGTGATAGAGATAGCCGGTCTGCAGCCGCATAACGTTGCGCGTGACGTCGATCACGCGCGCCGACACGCCGTCCGGCCCCAGGCCGTCGATGGTCCGGCCGTCGCCGCTCTTCCACAGGAAGTAGCCGGCGCGCATCGCGGGACGCACGAACAGGAAGTCGTAGATCTCGTCGAAGTACCACTTGTTGAGCAGGAAGCGATACAGCGTGTCGTGCCGCCGCGCGAGCCGCCGCGGCGCATCGGGGTCGTGGATGTAAAAGCGGTAGGCGACGAGGAACCCGAGTACCATCATCACCATCGGCGAAATCACGACCCAGAACGGCACGTGGTGCAGTTCCTCGACGATCTCATGCCCGTGAGCCGAGAACAGGGAGTCGCGGAAAAACGCCTCTATTCCGCCGACCGTAACGAACACGCCCTTGAAGGCGATGCCGAGCACCACCGCCCCGAGCGCGAGCACGGCGAGCGGCACCGTCATCGACGGCGGCGACTCGTGCACATGCTCCATCGTGTGGTGGTCGGCGCGCGGCGCGCCGTGAAAGGTCATGAAGATCAACCGCCACGAATAGAACGACGTCATGCCCGCTGCGAGAACCAGCAGCCAGAACGCGTATTGCCCGAACGCCGAGTGAGCGGCGAACGCGCCTTCGATGATCGCGTCCTTGGAATAGTAGCCGGCCGTGAGCGGGAAGCCGGTTAGCGCCAGCGTCCCGATGACCATCATGCCGTAGGTGAACGGAATATGGCGTGCAAGACCGCCCATGCGCCGCATGTCCTGCTCATGATGCATCGCATGGATCACCGAGCCCGAGCCGAGGAACAGGAGCGCCTTGAAAGCGGCATGCGTGAACAGGTGGAACATGCCGACCGAGTAGGCGCCGACCCCCATCGCCACGAACATGTAGCCAAGCTGCGAGCAGGTCGAATAGGCGATCACCCGCTTGATGTCGTTCTGCACGAGGCCGACGGTCGCCGCAAAGAACGCAGTCGTCGCTCCGACCAGCACGATGACGTTCAACGCAACAGGCGACAGTTCGAACAGCGGCGACAGCCGCGCCACCATGAAGACGCCCGCCGTGACCATCGTGGCGGCGTGAATGAGCGCGGAAACCGGTGTCGGGCCTTCCATCGCGTCCGGCAGCCAAGTGTGCAATCCCAATTGCGCGGACTTGCCCATAGCGCCGACGAACAGCAGCAGGCAGATCACGGTCAGCGCATCGAAGTTCCAGCTCAGGAAATGCATTTCCTTGCCGACCAGCGACTTCGCTTCCGCGAAGATCGTGTCGTAGGCGACCGAGCCGATCGTCAGATAAACGGCAAATATGCCCAGTGCGAAACCGAAATCGCCGACGCGATTGACGACAAAGGCCTTGATGGCCGCGGCGTTCGCCTCGGGCTTACGGTACCAGAATCCGATCAGCAGATAGCTTGCGAGACCCACTCCCTCCCAGCCGAAGAAAAGCTGAACGAGGTTATCCGCCGTTACCAGCATCAGCATGGCGAAGGTGAAGAGCGACAGATACGCGAAGAAGCGCGGCTGGCCGTCGTCCTCGTGCATGTAGCCGATGGAATAGACATGCACGAGCGACGACACGCTCGTCACCACGACCAGCATGACGGCCACGAGCGAGTCGACCCGGAGCGCCCAGTCGATCTGAAAACCACCGGCCGAAATCCACGTGAACAGTCGCTCGCGATACTCGCTGCCGTAGAAGCCGACATCGACGAACAGCACCCACGACAGGCCCGCACTGACGAGCAGAAGGCCGCTCGTGAGATATCCCGACCCGCGGTCACCAAGCTGGCGACCGAACAGCCCCGCGATCAGAAAGCCGATCAGCGGCAGGAATACGATTGCCTGAGCCATGCCCCCGTCAGCCCTTCATCAGATTGATGTCTTCAACCGCGATGGAGCCGCGATTGCGGTAGAACGCGACCAGAATGGCCAGGCCGATCGCCGCCTCCGCCGCTGCAACAGTAAGGATCAGAAGCGCGAACACCTGACCGACGATATCGCCGAGGAAGGCCGAAAAGGCCACGAAGTTCAGGTTCACCGCGAGCAGGATCAGCTCGATCGACATGAGAATG